>JAJDBR010000132.1 GCA_029261275.1 Nitrospirales bacterium | reverse complement strand
GTTCCAGCGTTTCTTCCGGGGTATGGACCCCAGGTTCCATCCGAACCACATACGCAATTTGTCGTTGTAATTGCCCATTCAGGTCCATCAAGAAGGGAATAGTGGGATCATTCTGTGGCGCTTTGAAATTCTTCAGCCAGGTTTGCAATCGCGGGCCGACTGGCTCAATGTCTAAGTATGGTTGTAAGTCGCGTTTGACCAGCGGATCATACTCAAACGGGAGTGCTTCCGCCTCAGGTTCAAGGAAAAAGTCAAAAGGGTTATAAATGACCATATCGGCCAACAGGTCGACTTCCACATGAAACTCCTGAACCTTTTCGGGGAAGACAATTCGTCCAAGATAATTGCCGTGAGGATCTTGTTGCCAATTAAGGAAGTAGCCTTTGGGGTCGATCTTGAGAGCATAACTCAGGATCGGCGTGCGGCTATGGGGCGCCGGTCGCAAGCGAATGACATGGGGGCCCATTTGAATACCCCGATCATAGCGATAATGGGTTTGATGATTGAGAGCGACGTGAAGCGCCATAGAAGTGTACTACCCTTTAAAGAATGTGCTCAGTATAATCCGTAAAGATGACAAAAATTCCCAGGTACTTCCCGCAGGCCCAATCATAACATTCTTGCCTTTAGCTTTCCTAATAGGACAGCGAAGAACAAGGGACATCTATGCTCTCGGCACCGAACTCTCAAATTCCTCCCCAAGTGTTCTCTTTTCATGAATCTATGATATATTGGACACCTTTGTCTCATGAATAATTTTTCAAAAAAGCCGTCACTCCATCAAGGAATTGATTTGTGAAATCGCTATTTGATCGCTATCCCATGAAATCTGGATTCGATGAAATGTTCGAATCCTCTGGCGTCCCACGTCCTCATTACCGCCGCCTCTTCGAACGATTGGGCAACGTTCCTTTGGAGGACTTACGATTAAAACGGAAACAGGCTGATCAAGCCTTCTTGCGCCAAGGTATCACCTTTACCGTGTATGGCGACGCCCAACAAACCGAAAAAATTTTTCCGTTCGACCTCTTGCCTCGGATTATTCCGAATACGGAATGGCAAATCATTGAAGCAGGGACCAAGCAACGGGTTCGCGCCCTCAACATGTTTTTGGTTGACCTCTATGGGGAACAAAAGATTCTGAAAGATCACGTGGTTCCCCGTGACCTAATCGAAAGTTCTGAACACTTCCAAAAAGACTTAGTCGGGTTCTGCCCTCCCAAGGGCGTGTTTATCCATGTCTCCGGTATCGATTTAGTGCGAAATCACGAAGGCCAATATTACGTGCTCGAAGACAATCTTCGTACGCCGTCCGGTATTTCATATGTCCTGGAAAACCGTTTGGTGATGAGCCAATTGTTTCCCAATCTATTCTCCGACATGCATGTCCGACCCGTCGATCAATACCCTGCGCAACTCTTGGAAAATCTCAAGGGCCTGGCTCCGCTGGGGAAAGAAAATCCGACGGTCGTCCTCCTGACACCCGGCGTGTTCAACTCCGCTTACTTTGAGCACAGCTTTTTGTCTCTGCAAATGGGTATCAAAATGGTCGAAGGTCGTGACCTGGTCGTTGAATCCGACAAGGTCTACATGAAAACCACAAAAGGGCTTGAACAAATCGACGTCATCTACCGCCGTGTCGACGATGCATTTCTTGACCCGGAAATCTTCCGCAAAGATTCAGTGCTCGGTGTCCCCGGCCTTGTCCGGGCCTATCGCGCCGGGAATGTAGCTTTAGCAAATGGCATTGGAAACGGTATTGCTGATGACAAAGCCGTTTATACATTTGTGCCAAAGATGATCGATTACTATTTAAGCGAACAACCAATTTTACACAATGTGCCGACCTATCTCTGCGGGATTCCTGAGGACCAGCAGTATGTGTTGGAGCACCTCGGGGAATTGGTGGTGAAAGCCGTGGCGGAGTCTGGTGGGTATGGCATGTTAATGGGACCCAGTTCGACCAAAGCTGAGCAAGATGAATTTCGAAAGAAAATTCTGGCCAATCCTCGAAGTTATATTGCCCAACCTGTGGTCACCTTGTCCCATCATCCTTGCGTTTTTGATGGAGCAGACACATTCAACATAATGGGGAGACATATTGATCTTCGCCCGTTTGTCCTGTGGGGAGAAGACATCACCCTATCCCTAGGTGGTCTCACTCGTGTGGCCTTAAAGGAAGGCTCCTTGGTGGTCAACTCATCACAGGGCGGAGGGAGCAAAGACACGTGGGTGCTCTATGGGGATGAATAACGTATGTTAAGCCGAACAGCAGAATCTTTTTTCTGGATTGGGCGATCAATCGAGCGAGCTGAATATACGGCGCGTTTCGTGAATGTGCATTACCATCTGTTGACCGAGATCGCCACAGGTCAAGAACAGGCCGATATTTGGTCCCGTTATCTTGAGGATACTGGTGAGCTCGAAGCCTATCAAACACTGTATGGAGACGTCCTCACGAAGTCTGTGTTGGAGTTTGTCACCCTTAGTCGCGACAATCCTGACTCGCTCACCAACTTGATTGCCGCCGCACGCAACAACGCCCGGGGTATCCAAGATCAGTTATCCAGTGAAGTCTGGCATTTCCTAAACGATTTTTATTTCAGTTTGAAAGAGAAAACAGAAATCGATCTGTGGGCTGACACCCATGATTTACTCAGGCATGTGCGGAATACCTGCTATACGTTGGATGGGGTCATGGGTGGCACAATGGTGCGAGACGACGGCTGGAATTTTTATCGGCTCGGGAAAAATATTGAACGAGGTGGTCGAACGGCACGGCTCATCGATATTCCGATTCTGAGTGAACCCACGACAGAGCCCAAGCGCATTTCTGAATACCATCAATGCTTGGCGGCGTTAAAATCTGCCAGTGCGTTCGAAGCCTACCGAAAATTTTACTCTGCACAGTTGGTTCCTAAAAAAATTGTACGATTTCTGCTTTTCCATGATCGGTTCCCTCGTTCAGTTCGTTTTACCACGACACAAACGAGTGAGCTCATCGAACTGATAGCTGGCGGCACGCGACGATCGGAAACTCGACAGGCCATTCGAATGGCAGGCGCCTTAGCCGCTGATTTGGAATTCGGCAGCTTGGAAGAAGTGTATTCTACGGGTTTGTCAGCATTCCTCGCCCAGGTGTTGGAACAATTCGATCAGCTCTCAAACATGGTGGCCCAAGCTTTTTTCCGAACGTCCGGCTACTCTGATACTTCCGTAACACCAGAACCTCCATCGAAACCACAACTATCACAGTCCCAGCAACATTAGTCCTCTCCATACCGACAACAACGCACTCGGCAATGAACCGGACCAGCAAGGAGAAGATGTCTTGACTTGGCTGGGAAAGGATGGCCGCGTATCTGTCCTCACACGCACCATATGGGTTTCCATGAGAACACAGGGCATTGACCAACAGTAAAGGAGTATTAGCGAATGATGGGGTGGATTCTTATAGCTGCCAGTGCAGTTAGGAGAATTTCGCTATAGTACGTGAAGGACTTTCAACTTAGAGTGAACGCGCCCAAAATACATACGATTCTTGAACATGAGGAGCAGCCATAATGTTGATAGGATTTTCGTTCGCCACGCTCTCGACATGACAAGAATTGTTGTCTGCCCTTATTTTCACTCTATCTATCAGGGAGTTGACGACAGTCTATGGACTATCAAACAGTGTTTTCGGAATTGGCTATCGAAGCACCGAACATCGAGGATGTGGGCAATGTGGCTTCCTATATACCGGAGTTACATCATGTCGATCCAAATAAATTTGGTATACATCTGACCACCATCGACAATCAGAATTATGGGTTGGGCGATTCCAAGGAAAAGTTTTCTATTCAAAGTATCGCAAAAGTCTTATCTCTTGCCTTAGCGTTTGAATTGGAAGATGAACAATTGTGGGAGCGAGTAGGAGTCGAACCGTCAGGAACTCCATTTAATTCATTGGTTCAATTAGAATATGAGCAAGGCATCCCTCGCAATCCGTTTATCAATGCGGGGGCTTTGGTCATTTCTGATATTCTTGTCAGTCGTCTGCAACATCCGAAGCAGGAATTTCTTGAGTTCACAAGAAAAGTATCTGGGAATCCTCATATCGATTACAGTCCCAGAATTGCTGAATCCGAAAAACTCACAAGTTATAGAAATGCCGCACTTCTTAACCTCATGAAGTCCTATGGCAATATCCAAAATGAGATTGCGGTGGTGGTAGACTTTTATTGTCATCTCTGCTCCATAGAAATGACTTGCCAAGAATTAGCCCAAGGATTTTTGTTTCTGGCCTCAAATGGGGTGCCTCCCGTGACCAAAGAAAAAGTGGTCAGTGGAAGTAAAACAAAACGTATCAACGCCATCATGCAACTCTGTGGTTTTTATGACGAAGCTGGAGAGTTTGCGTTCAAGGTTGGCTTACCAGGAAAAAGTGGGGTCGGAGGTG
>JAJDBR010000131.1 GCA_029261275.1 Nitrospirales bacterium | reverse complement strand
CAGTGACTGGGGCCACCCCACCAGATCTCTTCCTTCATGTGGGTGACATGGCCTACGAAAGCGGCACGGATTCAGAATTTACCAGCAAACATTTCGGGGTTTATCAGAACATTCTCCGTCAGACGCCGTATTGGCCAACTCTTGGCAATCACGAAGCAGTCGCGTCTCCTACTGCTGGTATCGGGCCTTACTATGAGGCCCATGTTTTGCCGACCAGCGGTGAAGCTGGAGGTTCGGCCTCCGGCACTGAGGCCTACTATTCCTTTGATTACGCCAATGCTCACTTCATTGTGCTCGATTCCATGAGCAGTAACCGAGCGCCGGGCTCAGCGATGTTGACGTGGCTTCAATCCGATCTTTCGGGAACGGCTCAGGAATGGGTGATTGTCTTTTTTCATCATCCACCCTATACCAAAGGCTCACATGATTCGGATAGTGCCGTTGACTCCGGTGGTCGTCTGGTTGATATGCGCGAAAATGTCCTCCCTATTCTAGAGGCTGGTGGAGTGGACCTTGTCCTTGGTGGGCACTCGCATATCTATGAACGGTCTTACCCTTTACTGGGGGCCCATGGATACGGGAGTAGTCCGAATTTCGTCACCCCGAATTTTAGTACGTTGGTCACAAACGGAAATATCCTCGATGCGGGAAGCGGGAATCCAGCGGGTAGCGGGGCGTATAAAAACGGCACGGTCTATGTGGTTGCGGGCCATGGAGGGAATTCAGTGGGCATTGGCAGTGGTAGTGCGGATCACCCGGTGATGTTTTTCTCGGAGCAGCAACTAGGTTCGGTACTTCTGGACATCAATGGGCTCACCCTGACGGTTCGGAATGTCCGATCAAATGAGGCCATCACAGATACGTTCTCCATAACCAAGAGTGGCAGAGCCGACATTGTTTGGCGAAATTCTGGCACTGGAGATGTAGCGACATGGCAGATGAATGGGTTGAATGCACCCCTCACGAATGTGATTGCGGCCGGGGTATCGGCCGTATGGGTCATTGCTGGTATTGGTGATGTGGATGGGAATGATAAGGCTGACCTTGTGTGGCGGAATACAAGCACAGGAGATGTGCTGATTTGGCTGGGGGATGGGTTGAACCCACCCTCTGCGTGGGGAACGATCGCGGCAGCCGTGCCAGCCTCGTGGGGTATAAAGGGCATCGGCGATGTGAATGGGGATGGTAATGCCGATATTGTGTGGCGAAATACGACCACTGGGGATGTGGCAGTGTGGCTGCTGAATGGCTTGAACACACCGACGACGGGAGTGATTGCCTCAGCGGTGCCGGCCGTTTGGGTCATAAATGGCATTGGTGATGTGGATGGGGGTGGGAATGCCGATATTGTGTGGCGGAATACGACCACTGGGGATGTGGCAGTGTGGCTGCTGAATGGCTTGAACACACCGACGACGGGAGTGATTGCGGCAGCCGTGCCGGCCGTTTGGAACATTAACGGCCTTAGCGATGGCGATGGTGATGGTAAGGCCGATATTGTGTGGCGGAATACGAGTACTGGGGATGTGGCTAGCTGGCTGGGGGATGGGCTTAACGTACCCACAACGGGGGTGATTTTTGGCAGTGTTCCATCTCAATGGGATATTCAATAATAAGTGTTAAGTCTCAGTTTTTCGGACAGCGTTGAAATGAAGCTGTTCTGGTTTCTTTTGAGAGATGGCCAAGGTTCTGTCTCTCAGTGAGATAAAGACCTTTTCCAAGGAGAGATATATTTCGCGTCGGAATGTACAGGTGATCTGCTCTTCTTCTTCTGTCGGTACCCATTAGCGTAAATAATGCTGTGGCAGTTTTTCACGCAAGCCTGCCTGCTTTCATGATTAGTCGGTTTTGGGGTTCAGAGAAAACTGTTGAATTAGGCGAGCGAGTTTTTCTTTAGAGTCTTGTGAGTCTTTTCGCACTCGTGCCGTGGTTTTGTCATTCCCAGAGTACAGATTGCCCCTCAGGTAACCCCTGATTTTTGTGATAGCCTGCCGAGATGCCTAATGATGGAAGTATTCTCTCACAGGAGTTAAGACATGAAAGCCGAAGGAGTAGGGCAGAGCCGACGTAACATTGGCAGAAGCTTGTATTCTTGTACTAAGGTTTTCCTTATTGGTTTTATTCTGTCGAAACGTCAGGTCTCGAATTTGATCGAGGATAGACCGTTTTTGATGTGGAAATTCCTAAAGTAGAGTTGAGAGCCACTCATCAGCCATGGGGCTTGTTTTTGCTATGGCCAGTTTTTTGACTCTCTATAGAGTATTGAGTTGTAACCACGATGGGGCGGTAGAGGAAGGCCCGTGAGGCTTTTTCTTTGTCCCTTACTTTGAGGAGCTGTTTTTTAGAAAGCCTGCTATAGATACGTGGTTTGAAATCTATTCCCCTGTTTGCCGCGGGAATTTTTTGTATTGCTACTAGGAGATTGGTTTGCTACAAACCGCAGGTATGTAGAATAGAAGATGGCAAGACAGGGGCATGGTAATGCTTTGGTAGGTTGTGCTTGATCCTGGAACTTTTCTAAGTGAATTTGATAATTGGTTTTTCTGAGTTTGTAAGAAAGACTTTTTTCTGATCCCCTTTGGCGGATCAAAATTTCTGGTCGCGTGATAGGAAGAAATCGGAATCTATCTTTTGAGAGGATGACGAGTTGAATCCAGGTGGCCTAACCTAAGGTATATTGCCGTTGCAATATTCTGTTTGTGGGTTTTGGTACTAAAAAGTGTATACAAACTATCGGGAAATGTTTCTTGTTAAGGTAGATACGCATGAAGTCTGATGAACATGTGATCTGGCATGATGCCGGCGTTACTCGTGAGCGCCGAGAGGCATTAAATGGTCATCGGGCCATAAATTTGTGGTTCACAGGTCTTTCGGGTTCCGGTAAATCCACACTAGCTCATGCTGTGGAGGAACGGCTCCATGCTATGGGCTGCCGAACCTTTGTATTTGACGGCGACAATGTTAGACATGGCCTTTGTGGTGATCTTGACTTCAGTCTGGAAGACCGAGCGGAAAACATTCGTCGAATCGCAGAAATGGTCAACCTTTTCTTGGAGGCGGGCATGGTAGCCCTGACTGCCTTTATTTCGCCGTTAGAAAAAGATCGTCAACGGGTGAAAGACATTATCGGACATAGTAATATGGTAGAAATATTTTGCGACTGTTCGTTGGAGGTGTGTGAATCCCGTGATGTTAAGGGCCTGTATAAGAAGGCTAGAGCTGGTTTAATTAAAAATTATACTGGAATTTCCTCTCCTTATGAGGTTCCCCAAAATCCTGATTTGCGTTTGGAAACCGGGAAAACCTCTTTATCCGATTGTGTGGAAGAGGTTATCCTTATTCTCTTAAAGCGGAATGCTGTGAAGGACGTATCCTCTAAAAAAAGTGAGAACAGAATTGGGTCGAATAGCTAGGGAACCTTCAGCAGACCTGTCAAAAAGTCTTTCAGGAATGAAAATAGAGCATTTATTGGTTTCTAGATGGCACTGTATAGACGAGGCCCAAGAGGCTATGGAAGAGTTCTCTTAACAATATCAAATGGCGCTGGAGTGTTGACTGGTGATGGGAAAAGTGCTGTTTTTATTTAGAATTGTTCCACCAAGTCCTAGTAATATATTCAGATGTGGGATTTTATAAAATCGACCCTTGCCCAGATTCTCCTATATCCTGTTAATACCAAAGGCAGGGCTATTTAATAGACCAGTTTGTTGGGTATTGAGTATACTGCCTTGGGATGGTTTTTCTTCTTTTCTTTTCCACCCCGAAATTCTAGATGTCTCACCGGTTGAGCCGATGCTACGCAGCAATACACAGACGAAAAATTGGGCTGGCGACCGCAGGGATTTCAAGCGACCCTCGAGGACCCCATAGCAAGAACGAGGCTTCTGCCGCATAGAACGGTTTTGAGATTAAACAGAGGACTCCAAAAAACTTCAGAATTTTAGGACACAAAGGCCCAACCATCCTATCAGGCCTTCAAAATTCTGCTGTCCAGAAAATTATTGCATTGAATGGCCCACGCCTCATTGTTCACCTATCCCACTGCTCATTGTCTCGGGTGATGGCTTTGGTTTCTCAACCGGTTAGCTGGGCTTAATTGCGAGAGACGATGGGGTTTTGTTCTTTGCTACTAGGGATCATGGTGTGAAGATATTTGTAGAGAAAATGACCTTAAGCCTGGACCAATCCTGTTTTCAATAATGGGTTAACCGGAAGCCAAGTAACGCTGAAGGTGACATTTCGATGCGAATCCGAATATGAATGCAGATAAAAACCAAACTAATTTTTTAGATATCAAGGCTAAGCTAAAAAGTTCAGTTCTAGCCCTATACGATATTCCTGATTTTGGTCAAGTGGACTTAAATCTGGTTAATATGGCTAACTTTTTCCCACTTCTGCAAAATCTCATCGCTTCCTTTCGCCCCAAAATTATTTGCGAGATTGGCAGCGATCAGGGAATGACTTCTGATCTCCTGTATCAATACTGTCGGGCAAATAGTACCCAGCTTCATGTGGTAGACCCCGCGCTTCATGAAAGTCGGCAGTCAGATAATATTGTTACCTTTTATAGAGAAATGTCTCTTCCCTACTTACGGAAGGCCGAGCCGGCAGATATTTATTTCATCGATGGGGATCATAATCATTATACAGTTTTGAATGAACTTCGATTGATTCGAGAAAAAAACAATAAAAATAGCCCAAAGCTTTTATTTCTTCATGATGTGGGATGGCCTTGCGGTTACATGGATATGTATTACGACGAAAATTCCATTGAACAACAATATCGAAAAAAAACTATTTCAGGTTTAAATGTTTCTGTATTTCATTCCCCGGATACCGGAGGGAAACAGGGCTTACCCATTGATGAAGTCACTGTGGCCATTGAGGACGGAGGGAAAGAAAATGGGGTCCTGAGTGCGGTGGAAAATTTCCTGGAAGAATCCCCAGAGTGGATGTATTTTTCTTTGCCGTCGATCTATGGGTTGGGAGTACTCTGGTATGGGAACGGAGTCACTCAACAGGTGACCAAAAAATTAGAGCGACTGGCTGAAGATTTTGAGAGATTTAGACCCTTCCTCTCCATCCTTGAGTTTAATAGGATAATTCTTCTCGAAAAATTGCAAGAGACTGGGGAATGCTGGAAGGAGCAAAATGCGTTCATTACAGTCCAGAGCGGTAAACTCGAGGACCTGAGGGCGACCTGTCGTGCCTTAGAAGAAAAAAATGCTGTGCAGGGGCGTGAATGGAAAAAGCAGAATGATTACATTCAAGTCCAGAATAACTTAATCGAGACACTGAAAGAAAAAAGTGAGGCCCAGGGCCTTGAATGGATTGCACAAAGGAATTATATCAGCGAGCTTATCACCCGAAATGTGAGCCTTGATTTAAAGGTAATGGAGTTAGAGGATCCTCTGGGAATGTTTCGAAATATCCTGAAAAAAGTTTTAAGGCGGCTCAAAAAGATAATTGATGATTCCTAATGTCTGTATGGTTTAAATTGTTGTGGTAATGGCATAACGTGACGGAGAATGAGTGATGAGTGAAAGTGGTTATATTAGAGGATTGTTGGACAAAGAAAAATCATCGACTGATATTTCCAAAAGAATTGCAAAAGTTTCTACAACAATTAAAGCATGGCCTGACGAAAAATTTCCACCAGCTGAATATATCCAAAATATTGGGTGTTCAGATAAACAACATTTTAAAAACTCAAGTGTCAATCAATTCAAGGAATTAGTACAAAGATTTCGAGTAGCAGATGACTGGAAAATTCTTGATATGGGGTGTGGGTGTGGTCGTATGGCGGTTCCCTTCTCTGAGTATTTAGGTGCAAAGGGACAATATATTGGTTTTGATGTCTGGCCAGATGGTATCGAATGGTGCCATGAGAATATAAGAAAGGATTTCCAATTTAAAATTTTACATGCTGCGAATAATTATTACTATGAGGATCAAAGGTCTTTCAAAAAGAATAATTTCTCCTTGAGCTTTATTGAACGTCAGACGGTTGACTTAGTCTTTGCCATTTCAGTTTTTTCACATCTCAAAAAGGAAGATGCACAAATTTACTTAGCAGAAATTAGTAAGATTTTAAAATTTAGAATGTATGCATATATTACGTGCTTTATAATTGATGAGTATTTTTTCGAATATCAACGTGGAACGGGAACGTTTTCAGAGGTTCTGGAAGAAGAACATGGCTGTTATTATGGGTATCAAAAACAGGATTTTTTTGCAGGATTTTCTCTTGAGAATTTAAAAGAATGGATAACTAATTCTGGTCTGGAGTTGGTGTTTTATGAGCTCGGAACATGGGCCGAGAAGCCAGGATCTAGGGAATTTCAGGACTTATTGATCATTCGGAAAAAATAGCAATTCGTTAAGGGTTTCAAGGAGGAGGGTTCTGGTTATCTGAGGTCCTCCTTATGCCAAAGCGGAAAGATATTGATGATTTCCAAAAAAGCGTTCGTTCATATTGGCTTTCCTAAAACAGGAACGACCTCATTACAAGCCTTTTTTTATCAACATCGCGCTGATTTTCTGAGGCATGGGGTCTTGTACCCTGAGACAGGTAGGCTATGGCACGCTCAGCATGAGTTGGCTGGCCTTTTTCAAAGTGAGGAAAAGAGGCTGTATTGGGTTAAGACCAATTTAGAAAAAC
This sequence comes from Nitrospirales bacterium, assembly GCA_029261275.1. Lineage (GTDB taxonomy): Bacteria > Nitrospirota > Nitrospiria > Nitrospirales > UBA8639 > Nitrospira_E. The sequence continues at coordinate 24,834 of JAJDBR010000131.1, read as the reverse complement.
CCTATCTTCAGATGCTTCAGGAAGAATTGCAGGACAGTAGGAATTCTACATTAATTCTTTCATCGGAAGCCTTTACATTTATAGATAAACATGGAGATTTGAAGGATTTTCTGAATAAGTGCGGGTTCCAAGATATTGAAATAGTCTGCGTTTTTAAGCGGCAGGATCTATGGATGGAATCTGCATTTACCCAAATATATAAAATTGGATTGGTAGATTTTAATTTCAAGGCGTACTTAGACAGTCAGGTGAATCGACAAAAGAGAATAGATTATATTTCTTATCTTGAGCCATGGGAAAAGGTATTTGGAAAGGAAAGCATTGGTGTAGAAATTCTTGATCATGAAATTGGGCATAAGGATATTGTGCCTCCGGTTTTAAATAGGCTAGGTGTAGAGGGGATGGTTCACAAATATTCGCGAGAACGGCACAATCCGGCGTTGGCTCCAGATGCTCTCCACTATGCCCATCTTATTCACAAGGAAAATGGCAATGAGTTATTAGGTTGGTTTTTACAATTACTTGAAGAGTATTCGGAGCAGCAAAGAAATCCAAAGTTAATTTTCTTGGAAAATGAGGAGCGAGAAAACCTTCTAGGTAAATATAATTCAATAAATAGAAAGCTTGGTGAAAAATATTTAGGAAGAGAAACGGTTTTTTCAGATTTTGAAGGTTTTGAAAATCCTGTGATGCTGTGCCCAGAACTTCATGACGTGGATTTTGGTCCAGTGTGTCTCTATGTGATGAATGAAATTAAAAAGAGGGCTGTCTTTAGGCAGAAAGCCCAATGGTTAGAGCGCCTGCAATACCTAGAAAACCAAAATGCCCGAATAGAAGATTTCATGAAAAGTCTCAAGAGAAATAAGAAAAAAATATCAAGAAATATGGGACCTGATTCCCAGGGTATGGACTCTGTGGATCCTGGAAACAGAGGCTGCTCCAAGGTGGCGATCATTACAAGGACAAAAAATCGGCCAATTATGCTTCCGAGAGTATTGAGGAGTATTGGTCAGCAAACTTTCAAGGATTTTATTTGGGTCCTTGTCAACGATTCCGGAGATTGGAAACCGATCGAGGAAATTGCCGAGCAGGCTGAAGAATTGGGTATTAATGTAAAGGTTCTTCATAGAGAAAAATCCATTGGGATGGAAGCGGCTTCAAATGATGGCGTGCGCCAATCAAACTCACAATATATTGTCATCCATGATGATGATGATACTTGGGAGGCAGAATTTCTCGAGAGAACGGTTGGGTATCTTGATGAGAGCCTCAACGTACCTGGCGTGATTACCTGGTCAAACCGTATTGATGAAAACATTGAGAATAATTGCATCCGATTTTCGGGAGTTTCCCCATATAATCACTGGCTCAAAAATGTCTACCTTTCGGATTTAGCCATTGAGAATCGGTTCCCACCGATCTCTTTTTTATTTAGACGGTCAGCATACGAGGCCGTCGGTGGATTTGATGAGGAATTACCAGTTCTGGGAGATTGGGATTTTCATTTAAAAATTCTTATGAAAGGGGACATCCATGTTCTCCCCTATGTGTTGGCAAATTATCATTTTCGAGTAAATCTTGAGAAAGATAATATTTACGGGAACACTGTTACCAGTGGGGTGGAAAAGCATATTCTGTATGATGCCATCTATCGGAATAGAAAACTTCGGGAAGATATCAAAAATGGCACAAGCGGAATTGGGTCGCTCTTAGCATTGGGGCAAATGTTCCGAAGGACGAACCACCTATCTGATGTGTTCGCCCGACTTACTCATGCCAGTCATTCTAATCGCCTGTTGTCTTTTATTCGGAAAGTCCTAAAAGTTTGAAATGGGTGCGGGATTAAAAGACTTCGAGAGACTCTCGGCACATCAGGATATCTGTATGGTCTCGGTCGATATTTTCGACACGTTTTTACTCCGTACTACCCTGCCTGAAAGAGTAAAATTCGGAAAGTTCGGGGAAGAAAAATCCAAGTTGTTAGAGGCTACCGCTTGGGGCAAAAAAAATCATCCAAGATATCTTCATCTTTTACGAATGTATGCGGCCAGAATTGCCTATAGAAATAGAAAGTTAGTATATGGTGCACGGGAGGCGACACTAGATGAAATATACGATGTGATGTTTTCTTGTCTTACAGCTGACTTGGGATTGGCGCCAGAAGATGTTGGTGCTCTATCGAAGCAGTTCCGTGACATTGAGCTGGAATTGGAGAAAGAGGATTTAAACGTCAATCAACAATTAAAGGAAATTCTTGCTTCGGCGTCCATTCACGGCAAGAAAGTGGTAGCTATTTCTGATATGTATTTATCTCATACAGACATTCAAGCGCTTTTGGTGGCCAAAGGGGTTGGGGATATTTTTGATCATGTATATGTCAGTAGTGAGTATGGGTTTGGGAAGGCTTCGGGCTCTCTCTTTCGTGAGGTCTTATCTCAACATGGGTTGTTGCCTTGCCAGGTGACGCATATTGGAGATAATTGGTTCTCCGACTATCAGGTTCCAAAAGAACAAGGGATTTTTGCCTGCCATTATCCGCGTTCTTTTTCATGGAGGGTTATGCGCAAACTCAAAACAGAGATGTCCTTTCTTTTTACTGGTAGGTTGGAGTAAAGTTCCTCGCTCAAACGGCTAAGAACTTTGTGCCAGCTTCTAGATCTGGTCCATCCAAGGGCTTCTGGTGGCGGCCATTTTCCTGCTTTCACAGGCACCGTTCCCTCCAATCGTCCTCTTTCCCCTGTCCCAACGGCCGAATTCATCGATATCGTAGTGCGCAGTTATTTTTTGAATTAGCAATTAGCTCTTATCATGGACCCCATTGCGCAGGGACTTCATGAAATCGGTGTTACCTTTTGGAATAAATGGAAGGCTTCTTTCAACCCACTCTTCAATAACGATATCTGGTTTTTCTAGCTCGATATACTTTGTTAAAGAGGAATAATTTTGGTCATCCCATTTCCAAATATAAGTAGAACGGTTGAATTTTCTTGCGAAATAGGGCTCTAAGGCATTGAAAAATGAATCTCGTAAAATAACAGCATTAAGTTTTTGCCCTTCACAGATAAAAGTATGTGTGGTCCTTCCTTTTGCACCCAATGGATGCCTCGTTAGTCTGCACGTGTCTCTAAATATAGGTAACGGGTTGTGGTCTTTTAGAATACGCACTCCTAGTAAATTTGCTATGTCACCACTGCGTTTCATCCCATCTCTCATTGGCTTTATTTCTGGATGAATTTGATTTGGAAATAATTTTTCTATTTCTACCATGATTTCATACTGTGCGATATTGGCACCATAAAAATTCCAATGTGAATCGGTCTTATAATAAAGTTGATGAATTTCTTTGGCTTGTATTAATGGCTCTCTCAAGTCAACGATATTGACATTGGTATGTTTTTGAAGATGTTCAAAAAGTTGGTCAGTTGCTGACCTATCATGTTCTTTGGATATATAGTCTGGGAGTTGATCAAAGTAAATAGTATGTTTGTTGGGAGCTATGACAAATACATATTTAATCCCTTTCTTATTCAACCAGGACTGAAGGCCTTTCATGTATTTTGAAACTATTTGTAATTCGTGATGAGAATATAAATTGACATTTCTCACGTCGCCAATGGGATCTCGGTATCTCTTGTAACCATATTTTATGGAGCCTACGAAGAACCAGCCATTTTTGCCGATGGTGACATCTTTTGAGGGCGAGTCGCCGATACGATACTTAGCCAATTTGTAGAATGTGGTAAACCAGTCTCGCAGTCCAAAATTATCTGAATAATATTTTTCAAACGATTCAGGGAATGCCCGAATATCTTTTGCTGTTTTAGGGGAATTAGGTAATTGCGATAACGCTCTTTTTTCAACTGTAGAAATGGCTTTATCTTTTTTAAGAATTCCAATTGAAAAAGGGATGAATACGGCGGTGCCAAATATTAAAATAATCATGAAGCTGTTCGCTTTATTGGAATTGCGCTCTTTCATGATTATTCCTAAAACCGAAAATAAATAAATGGATTGTATGTAGATGATGAGATTTTCAACATACTCAAGAACAGTAACGAAGAAAGTATGAGTAATCTTGGGATGTTGATTAGGTAAGAAATTTTAACTACATTGTTCTCGGCAAAGCGGGAAAAGTATTTTCCGATTAATGGGCACACTGGAGTAGACAACATTATTCCAATGAAAAAAGCATAGATGGCCTCAAACGATAGGACTTGTGCGAATTGAAACGGGGTCGTTTGAAAATGAGAAATATCAAACATGGTGTGTAAATAATCAATCGCATGTGGAAGTGTGTCAGTTCTGAAAAATACCCAACCAAGAATTACGACTGCAAGTAAGTACATGTGTTGAATGGGTTTCCATATTTCCTTGAGAACTTTTGAAAAACCGGCGTGTTCACTAGCTAAAAATACCCCGTGGAATAGTCCCCATACGAAGAAATTCCAACTAGCACCGTGCCAAAATCCTGTCAAGATAAAAACAATGAGTAAGTTCGTATATACTCGGATAGTGGACACTCGATTCCCGCCCAGTGAAATATAGACATAATCTCTAAACCAAGTGGAGAGCGAGATATGCCAACGCTTCCAAAAATCTCGCAAAGAGGTTGAAATGTAAGGGTAGTTGAAATTCTCATGGAATCGGAACCCAAACATTCTACCAAGTCCAATGGCCATGTCGGAGTAACCAGAGAAATCAAAATATATTTGTAGGGTATACCCTACAATACCTATCCAAGCTAAAGGCATGGTTAAATCATTTCCGGAGAGAGCAAAAATCGAATCAGTGACTTCTGCAAGGGGATTGGCAATGAGCGTCTTTTTGGCTAGTCCATAGATAAAACGTTGTACGCCACTGGCAAATAGTTCAAGGGAATGAGATCGACCTCCAATCTGCAACGAAACATCGTGATAACGGACTATTGGCCCTGCAATCAATTGAGGAAAGAGAGAAATGTACAGAGCAAGATTGAAAATATTCCTTTGCGGACGAACCTCCTTTCGGTATACATCAACAATGTATGACAATGCCTGGAAGGTAAAAAACGAGATGCCCAATGGAAGGTGAACGGGCTCTAAATGTAGAGAAGGGCCACCTACCCAGGAGAATATTTCATTGATATTGTGAGCAATAAAATTTGCATATTTAAAAGACATGAGTAATGCGACATTAATGAGGACTCCACCCGTCACATATAGTTGTGATAATTTTTCACCATGAGATTTTTGTTGAGAATGATAAATTAATAGACCGAAAAAATAATTTAAAATAATAGATAGAATGATCACACCAAGGTAAAAAACCTCTCCCCAGGCATAGAAGAGCAAACTCATCGACATCAAGGTGATGTTTTGTAGCGACCTTGGGGATAAATAATAGAGAAGCAGTGCTAGCGGTAAAAATCCAAACAGGAATATTGGAGAACTAAAAACCATATCTGTCCTAACTAGACGGGGTCGTTTTTTATGATACTTTCATGGTAAAGCTGGGCTACCTCAAAATAGGGGATGGCCCTCAAGGTTCAGACAGAATGGTGGTAAAAATACAATAGGTTACGTGAGCCTCGTCAACCTATCGGGAATTGATGGCATAAGGTGACCAAGAGGAGTAAGCGCTAGGGGTTGGGCGAGAGCCCTGACATGATATTTGAACACTGTGGAAAATGTACGGCTATTGGGTCTAGGACAATATAGCCGTTATTCAGTTCCTCTTGAAAGTAATGCCCCCTAATTTGGTATTTATCACGACCTTGGTGGATCTAGAAATGAATGGTGTAATGATGGTGATGGAAAAATGGCCGTGAATAACACCGAGAAAGTCATTAAGGCCAATCACGATTTCTTGGGGCCGTTGTTCTACCGATTTCTCTTTAAGCTGTATTTGAGTCAAACGATTTATGACTCTAGGGATACGGTTCTTTTGTTTCTTGCGAGAGGCGGAACTCGTATTAGGGCATTTTATGAACGGTTTCTCGCGGCTAATGAGCTAGAGAGCCCCATGCCCTATTCAGATTTTTATATTTCTCGTATGGCGGTGATAAAGGCGAGCATGTCTTCGAATTATGATGCCGTATACCAAGATTTTTTAAATGAGTATTTTTGTTTTTCACTGGGGAAAGCGGTATCGACATTTTTAGGTCAAAAGGCCCATGATACGTGGGTTAACATGCCTGGTGCAGTCGATCCTCACGGCCCTCTTTGTCAAGATTCTTTAAATTATTTAATCTGGGCAGATACCGAAGCAGCAGATTATATAAGACAAATCGTACGTGTGCAAAACAAGTTATACATGGAGTATCTTCAGAAAACCATTGGAGCAAAAGAGCGCATTGTTGTGGTTGATACGGGTTGGTCTGGATCCATTTTAAATTACATGCAGGGAATAGATGATAAGCATGATTATACGGCCCAATATTTTGGGCGATATAGTTATGGGCGGGGTGAATTGCCATGGTTTAATAAGGTAATTGGCGTGGAGGTTGAGGCACAGGCTTTTACGCGCAAAAATCCAGTAACCTCTTTATTCTTAAATAGGCATCTCATCGAAGGGTTATGTGAAATTCGCTGGCCGAGTGTCACAGGTTATCAACGAATGGAGGATGGAAGTGTTAGCCCTATCGAAGGATTCGCGCCAGAGGAATGTATTTCCCCTCTTCCTGACGAAGCTCAGGCCCGTGGTGTGATGCAGTACATCAGTGAAGCAAAGGATGGAATAGACATTCAAAAAATTCATGAATCAGGTGAAACTGCGGCGCGACAACTTTGCGGTAGGCTGATGTATCCAGGTAAAAGCGATCTAACAATATTTAGTGGTGAGACCCGCTCAGCAGACTTTGGTAAAAATCTTGACGTTCCCGTGTTCTTAGCCCCAATCAGAAATATTTTTAATTTGAAGAGGAAGGTGAAAAATATCGCAGATAGCCTTTGGCCGGTGGGACAAATGACCTTGGAATTTCCAATAATTCATCGAGTAATCCAGTTTGCATATCATAGACAAGGGGCTAGACTTCTAGCTTTGTACCGGAGATTCTGCTCTGACACGGAGTAGGTACTCACAACCCAAAACAAAATCACTACATCGAAATATATTTTGTAACTTCCATCGATGCCAAATGGTATATAGGAGAAGCTTTGTATGATTTATCTACGAAAAAAAGAAGTCTTTTTAATAGGCCTCTTGCATAAATGAGGTTGTTCTATACTTGGAGATCATGGTGTTTTAAAAAGTTCATCAAATGGGTTTTAAATTCTTATAACCGTTCGTCGCTGGAGGATACAATGTTAAAGGGAGAACAGTCCATTGCCTCGAATATTGATATGTTTGGGGAAGGCTTTCAATCGCTCTTGATTGTTGGGTCCGACGATGGAATGTTACAAGTGACGACCGCAGCTCGGCGCGTGGTATCGGCAGATAAAATCTTGACCCACCGAGTTGACTACACGAAATCCAATCAGGATTGTGCGCAGGCCTTGGTTGCCTTCGCCCAATCCGTGTCGGTTACTCCCGGCTCGACACTGGTTATCCTGGCCGATCATGTAGGCGCGTGTTTTCATAGACTGAAGAACATCGTCAATCCGCTGCGCTCGATGGGTTTTCTCGTGACCCGCGCCTTCGGGCGTGTGATCTTCACGCCCGATGATCGCCCTATTCCCACTGCGGTTAGCGGTATCAGAGCTTTTAGCTCGGTGGCTCAATACGCGTTCTACCAGGCGACACATGGCTATGCCCGCGCCGAGTTGGGATTTTTTGAGTTCGGGGTCTTCGAAGGTAAGACCTTCACCTTGGCCTATCAGGTGATGGCCCACCTGATGCCGCGATTGAAGTTTTGCGCTTTCGACAGCTTTGAAGGCATCATCGGGTCCTTACCAGAAGAAGATTTCACCGATGACACATTCTTTTGCAATGAACGAACTTTTCGGCACAATTGTAGACTCGCAGGACTTGCTGAGGAGCGGATCAATATCTGGCCGGGAAACTTCCTGACGGATCTGACGCCGGGTGTAAAAATTGAAGGAGTGCCAGAAATATGCCTCGTTGCGCATATTGACTGTGACGTTTATGCCCCAAGCAAAGCTGCACTTGACTATCTGACTAATCATCTGGTGCAGGGCAGTGTCTTGATGTTCGATGATTTCAATGCTCAAGGCGCTTCCAATAAGCTTGGTGAGCGTGCAGCCCTATCGGCCTGGCTCGAAGAGAACCCACACATCCGAACAGAGCTGTGGTTCTATTACGAGGGAATGAGTGCCGCCTTTTTTGTCCACCTCGACCAAGATCGGACGTCCAACCTGCTGGATACATAAGCGGCGACGTCTTCGTGCAGGTCCTGATTACTACCACCACTATGGCGCAGTTACTATGAGGAATTTGATTTTCTCAGGACTAGAACCTGGTCACAATGTTCTGAGAGAGGATCAGGGATTGGTCGTATTGCCCTCCCACTGACCCAACATCTTCATTCTATTTCTTGTTATATTGGCGCTGATATAATTTTTGGAGGCCGTGTCAAGGTGCTCGAGTATATTCATGCGCCGTATCCTAATTTCTAGTTCAAGCAAAACAATGCTGAAAACCCTTACTGCAATACCACCACAAGAAAACTATCTACATTGGATTTACCAGTCGAAAACAATGTTGCAGGTTTACGTTCATGAATAGTGTGTTTACGCATCTTCATCCTGAGGGTTGTCAATCCTATGTGAGCGAAATATTAAAAAACCCAAAAAGTTGTTTTGGAGTATATGGGTTATTATCGACGATGAATCATCTGGGCTTATGGAAATAGGGATGTCTAAGTGTAATATGGTTTGGAGTAGTGGGAGAATCGTTTACTACACGACCACTGAAATCAACAGAATTAGTCGGATATAAATTGCGTTTCATTGAAAGTATCATGGCCATTAATGGCTTTCTTCGAGAGCGCCCTATTGATTGAGGGGAGTGGTGTGGTCGAGAAAGGAGAGGTATTTCCAGGTCAATTGATCAGGATGCCTTTTGGTGTCAAAATCCTAATTGTGCTATTTTTTTTGTGGGGTGTCTTTCTTTGTAAAGCTCTAAAGGGAACCCATGAAATTGATTGAAGCATCTGCTTAGAAACAACCTAACGTTTTGTAGCCACGTCCATGAATGAAAGCCCCAAATTGCTTATGCCTAAGCGGCTAATTGAGAATAGGGCCAAAATCCCTCATATTCATGACTTTAAAAAAGAATCCAAAAAATTTTATTTGTATAAAAAATTGGCAAGGCTATTATTCCTAATAAAAGCCTTTTGGAAAATTTCCGTATTCGTTTTTAAACGACCATTTCTTGACCCATTTGATGGAGGAGGGGTGGGGTGTATTCAACCCTTTTATAATTTCGAAATCTACCCAGATGGGCAGGCGCGGACCTGTATCTCAACCATAATGGCTATGAAGATTGGTCGGGTAACGGAACGGCCGATTCTGCAGATTTTCAATTCAATCGAAGCGAAGTTGGTACGTATATCCATGTATCAAAAGGAATATACGTACTGTTCCAAGAGTTGTCCCGTGTTCAATGAAAATAGATTCCACAAAATTGATCGAAAATTTATCGAAGAGTGGGAGTTTCTTCGCTCCGATCAAAGACAGGTGATATTGAATAAACGATTAACGATCAAAAATGGCCCATCAAAAATTTCAGATAATGCGAACGTGGCCTGTAACATTGGGTGTGAATTTTGTTTTCTCCCAGTACAAACTAACGAAATTCGTGTCATAAACGAAATGACCAATTATATTATCCACCATAAAGACGAACTAAAAATTGTTCATTTTTGTGGAGGTGAACCATTAATGCAACAATCGACAAAAAAAATACTTCGCGAATATCAAAATTTAAATAGTTGTAAATTCGAATTTGTGACTAGTTTGTCTTCTTTGGACCATGAAATGCGAGGACTTCTCTCAAGAATTCCCATTCATTATTTTAACGTGTCTGTGAACGCAGCCAATGCGCAGACATATCAGAAAACAATAGCTCGAGGTGATTGGGCGGCGCTTCAACAGAAAATAGAGATCATTTATGCCCTAAGCGACGGGAGGATGTACATGTCTTTCGTTGTAACCAAACACAACTTTCATGAGATCGCTGAATTTGCTCGATACGCGAGTGAACGGAAGGTGACTTCGATTCACTTTCATACCCTGAAGCCAGGCCCAGACGCCTACCGAGCTCTGAGCCTGGGAACATTTGAGGCACAGGCTGTCTTGAATCAACTGGACCATCCTGTTTTCTGCGAGCTTGGAGATAAGGTCCATGCCAGCGTTTTACGTGAACAATGCCGCGGACTTATTGCGCTTGCTCCCTTTCAATGACAGTGGACTTCCTTCGGATCAGTAGACACTCCTATACTTTAATTTAAAGCATGGGAGGGCAGGTCATGACTAAGGGGTGATTTGCGGATGAATTCAAAGAAGAAACGGTCAAACAGGTCATTGAACGGGGGTACACGGTGGCCGATGTCGCGAAGCGGTTAGGCGTGTCTGTGCAGGTACTGAGAAATTCCATGGGTCAGGTGCGTGTACTCTGGCAGATTTATTTTATTCTGGACTTAAACCTGACCACCATGTTCTTGACGTAGGATCAGGGATCGGTCGTGTGGCGATACCACTAACCCAATATCTTTCCTCGACTTCTCATTATATAGGTCTAGAAATTATATTTTATGCGGTGTCATCGTGTCATGAGAATATCCATACGCGGTATCCCAACTTTATATTCAAACATGTCGTTGCTGAAAATCTTTACTATAGTAAGAGTAATATCCCACTCACTCAATTGAGTTTGCCCGTGGAAGACAATTTTGCGGATTTTATTTTCATGAATAGTGTGTTTACGCATCTCCATCCCGCAGATTGTCAATATTATGCTCCTGAACTCCCCAAAAAGATTAAAAGTGGGGGATTATTTTGGTGTACGTGGTTGATCATTAATGATGAATCTAAGGCACTTATGGAAAAAGGAATGTCTAAATATAATATGCCTTGGACTAGCGATGAAATTGCTTATTACCAGACTTTGGAAAATCCACCGTATGCGTTGAATATTCTTTAAGTTTTATTGAAAGTATTATGGCCCAAAATGGGTTTATTTTGGAGCGTCCAGTGGATATGGGGGTATGGTGCAGTCGAGAACCTCGAAGTAATAGTCAATCAATTGGACAAAATGTCTTTTTGTTTCGTAAATCAAAATTCTCGTTTTTTAGGCAACGAAATCTGGGAGACTCTAAGCGGCGCTTTTGTCCTTGATCGAAGAATTTAGGCGGACATTTCTAAGCGCTGCTCATATAGGCTGAGCATTTCATGCGGATCTCCCGTAGCAAAACTCACCCCCTCGTCGATCAGCACAGCCCGATCACATAACCGGGCAATCTGCTGATGTGAATGGCTTACCAAAACCACGGTTTGCTGTGATTGAATTTTTGCGATCATGGTGCGTTCTGCCTTTTCTTTGAAATGTTTGTCCCCAACGCTGAGGACCTCGTCGACCAATAAGACATCAGGGCTGGTAATGGTGGTGATTGAAAAACCTAGACGGCTGAGCATTCCCGTCGAATAAGTTCTGACTGGTTCAAAGAAAAATTCCCCAAGTTCTGAGTAATCGAGAATTTCATTAAGCTGGGCTTCAACCTCTTGACGGGAGTAACCCTGCAGCATACCGCTGAGAATAGCATTATCTCGTCCATTGAGGTTTGGGTCGAAGCCTGCTTGTAGCACTAACAAAGAAACAGATGCTCCTCGATTAAGAAATTTTCCTTTGTCGGGTTGGATGATGCCAGAAATAACTCGCAACAGAGTGGATTTTCCTGCACCGTTTCGCCCGAGAATGCCCAAGGTTTCTCCGGGATAAATGTCCAGGTTTATTGACTTGAGCGCATCGAAATAATTCGCGGGTCTAAAAACATTTCCCTGGCGTTTGTAACGCACGCCTACGTTTTGTAAAGAGATAATCGGCTTCATCGAGGGTTATCCCATAAGGATCCGTGGGTAGATGTAGCGGAGACGGTTGTACCCGACTAGCAGCAGGAGGCAAATCATGGCGCTACCGAATCCCCACCAAGCTAATGGGAGAAGATCAGGGAGCATGCCATCTAGGAAGATCTCGCGGTAACATTTAAGCAAAAAGGCGACTGGGTTAAGGAGGAACACCCCTTGCCACTCAGCCGAGATCATTCGATAGTCATAGAAGGTACCGGAGACAAACATTAGAAAGGTTAAACCGGTGGGAACGAGATAGCTGAGGTCGCGCACAAAGGGGATGATGGCTGCCACAGTACAGGCGATGGCGATAATTAATAGCGTTTGTACGAGAAGCACCGGGATAAGAGCCCACCAGTGTAGACCTGGGCTATAACCTTGGACCCAGACAAATCCTACCAATAATACAAACACTGGCAGTTGCTTAAGAGTGGCTTGTAAAAGGCTGACCAAGGGAAAAACAATAGACGGCAGACCTACCTGCAGAATAAGTTTTTGGCCGCCGAGAATGCTGTTACTGCTGCCGCTTACCGCTTTCATGAACCACATCCAAGGAATGAGGCCGGTCAGGAGAAACGCGGGGTAGTTCTCTCCCGCACGTTGAAGTAAGAGGCCAAACACCACATAGTACACGACCATGTGCAGGAGTGGTTCCAGTACCCACCAGCCATAACTGAGGTAATTGCGGTGGACTTCAGAGCGGAGATTGAATGTGGCTTTGGTCCATATCAGCTCTACCAGGGGTGGAAGGGTGGCGTGCTTTTTCCCTTTCAACTGAGAGATTGGGGTCTGGGGTGTGTTCGGGAATATATCGGCCCCATATTGATGCATCAAGATCAGTTGTCGAGCCTCCTGGGGGCGCTTCAAATGCCGTGCGGCTTCCGCCGCACGAAAATACCCTGCAGGTACTTCGGGAAACCGTGAGCGTACTTCCTCCCAACGATCCAAGGCCTCCGACCACTGTTCCGCGCGCATGGCCATCTCGGCATATTGAATGAAAGGAGCCGATAGCGCAGGGTCGCACTGACGGGCTTTTTCGTTATAGGCCGTGGTTTGCTTTAGATTCCCCTCATGCTCAGCGTACTCGGCGGACCTCATCCATGTTTGCGCGAAATTAGGGAACTGCTGTCGAGCTTGTTGCAGGAAATCATGTGCGGTGTCCCATTTGTGTTGCTGCATGGCAAGTCTGGCCGATTCTGGAAAGGTGCTTGGGTGACTCCTGAAATGCTTACGGGCATACGTAAGTAGGACATCAGCTTGTGCCAGCTCTCCAGCCTCGATATGGGCGACGGCGCCCTGAAGCCAGGTCCCAGCTTTTTCAGGGTAAGCCTGGCGAACTACTGCCCACCGTGAAGCGGCCTCCGACCAGTTGTGTTCTTTCATGGCCTGCCATGGCCATTGGAAAGCCTTCTCTTCCGGGGGAAGCCCAACCCTGGAGAGTTCAATATCTTCTGTGTGAGGATTCATTTTTTTGCGGCTGAACTTCCGACTCCACACCTAGTGATTGGGTTAGAGTTGCACTTGTGACTCCACGATCTTTATTGAGACATTTGGTTGAGTCAACAGAGGCCTCCCACCTCATTGCGATTCACCTCTTAGCCTAAGGCATGTGGCCAAATAGCGATCCGTTACCTGTCGCCATAAGATTTCAGAGAAACAAGGTAATCAATTATGCGCATTACTGAGCGTGTCTCGGTACCTTCTCTCATAATATGCCCATACCACTTCGCTTGTCTCAGATTCCGGCTCGTGGTCGAATGTTGAGTTGCCAATGGGTGCCTAGCATCGCCCGCCGAGAGGAAGGTACGGGTAATTCTGTGCCTAACCAGCCCTGAATCAATGCTCAGGGTTGAGTTGTAATTCATGGTCGGTCTTTCATTGAACGAGATGATTGTTCCTGGTGCAGGAGGCTGAGACTGGATCGTGCTGCTGGCGCTTGAAGGAGCTGCGAGCCGTTTGCCGTTGCTTATTTGATGGCGTCCAGAAGGTTCGAGTCGGTGATCGGTTCTCGCAAAGTCGCAATGGTCCAGATATCGCGACCGTGTGTGTCTAGGAGATCGATGTCGAAGTTGAGCCGAGGCAGAATACCGGACACGATGTCCGGGCTCATCCACTCGAACTTCGCCGTTTTCTGGCCAGCCTGCGCGAACATACGAGGGGTCTCCGCGATCAATTTCGCGAACCCACCGTCGGTCAGGCAGTTGGAGAAGGTCATCACGAGTTTTCCGCCTGGCCTGAGACATGCGCCGGCAGTAATGAGATAGGCGATAATGTATTGCAGATCGACGTGCACCATTGCGTCGATGGAGTACATCGCGTCGAACTGCCCGGTCCAGCCTGCTGCTTCAATGTGCTGTCGTAGTGAGCCACTGTTGGGTTTGATGATGACCGGTGTGGTTCGATCGATAAGCCCCTCTTCGGAAAGCTTACGTTGAAATACCTTCTGAAAGCCGGAACTGATGTCTGCTGCAAGGACATGCGCCTCCGGTGCACTCCGCAACAGACGGGTCGTATATTTCCCAGATCCGGCGCCAATCTCAACGGCTCTTTTCCAGGAGGCGGCTCCAAAGGAGAGAAAAAATTTTGCGAAGTTTGCGTCCCACCGATCTGCTGCACCCCACTCATCGCCTGGCCAATAATCCCCATCACGCTTCACGATTTTGGAATAGTGATCCCAGAACTGCTTAGTCAAATCCGTCATCGACATGCTCCTTTATACTGGCCACCCTTACTTGATTCGTCGGGCGCGAATTGTAATTCATGGTCGGTCTTTCATGCAACTGGATGATTGTCTCAAGAGCCACTGGCCAACATTTTCCATCCTCCTGTTTCCCATACATTTTGAAAACGTTGAGCCGGTCGATGGGTAGGGTGTTTTTTTTTAATCTCCGTAATTTTGCAGAAGGGAATATTCGTGATCTTGATTGGAAAAAATGGAGAAAAAATCTAGGTGTGACGTGGCCGATTCAAAGAGTTGCTCTCGCCATGGCATGGGTGCTGCTGGTAGTTGGGGGGGGGTGAGAGGGGGAGAATAAGCCTGCTTGTCCTTACTGGCCAGCCCGTAGATATATCCGAATCGCGACAGGGTAAAAGTGGCCGGGCTGTTTCGTTTCCAGTGCATGCTTGATTTTATTCAACGAAATTGGGAAAGTAGTTTCCACAATGTTCAATAAACGTCAAGGATACATAAATGCGTGGTGAAATCTGAGAGGGTGATAGAAATGGAGCTGACTACTGGGAGAAAACGGATGGCGTCAATGTTGGCCTTTGGAATTTTTCTGGGCACCGTGAGTGTCATGGGGATGAGTGGGATGGGATTGGCGTCGAATGGCCCTGGTCCTTTTCAGATTGAGCAAGGGCGCGTGTCCGGTCGGGTGACTCAGTTGCCCCTGAAAATACTGTTAGACCAATTTCATGAACAGCTGGGGATTGACTATAAGGTTGCTCACGAAGAATTGGCCACGCTCGTCTCGGTGGACTTGCAGCAGGCGTCGATTCAGGAGGCGTTGGATAAAATTTTGAGAACCTGGGATTTTGCGTTGAAAATGGATCGAGAAGGGCAAATTCAGCACATCTTTGTCGTGCGAAAAATTCGAGCCGGCGGGGCAGAAGAACAAACCATAAAAGCCGAAAGGATGCAGGGTCTCACGTCCCCGACTCCAGAGACGGAGGAGCCTTGGGCCGCCATGGCGGACGCGGGAGTGGATCTGCCACCCATGTCGGAAGGGGAAGAATTCGCGTTAGGCGACGCACTTCAGTCCCCCACTTGGGACGAGGTAGATCCCGAGCTACACATTACGCAGATGTCGGAGGAGGAACAACAAGCCATTCTTCAGTCAATCGAGGCCCCCACGGGGGACTCGTTTGATCCTGAACGTGACATCACGCACATGTCTGATGAGGAGCAACAAGCCATCATTCAGGCCATTGAGTTTGGCCAATAGAGGCCAATGGGACTGGTGTGCTTGATTCCAACAGGTAAGGAGCTGAAAGGACAGGAATCTCCAAAAAAATACGACCATTCCTGGTTTGACCAATCGTCGGGTCTTGGGAGGGGCTTCCCCTTTGTGACAGGAACAAAATGCGTAAAAAAGGAAACACTGTCATTCGAAGAGGCTGAGATTGGGGCATGACCTCATGGCGGCTGGGACCGCGCGAAGGTGAATTTTAGAGGGAAAAGGAAGCGATAGACGCTGAGTGGTGGGGAGGCCTCACTTTGCTCTCAGGCGGGTTGGAACGACCCCTGAGCAATACAGGAAGCTTTGTAACGGGAGGTTATAGAGATGAAAGCGTTCATCACCAGCGTAGTCGTGTTTATCCTTACTTTGGTGGGTGCCACTTCTGGATTGGCCACCCACGGGGACGATTTTGACGAACAGTTTAATACGGGCACCTCGGCTTCGGACTGGAGCCGATCTTCCGGTACGTGGAATGTGGTGAGCCCTGGGTATTTTTTCTCCAGTGGCATTAAGGATAAATGGGCTTCTACGTTCTATAATCCGTCAACATTTTTGAATGGTGATTTCAGTGCAAGAATTTTTCGGAACTCTCTAGTATCTAACCGTCCCACTAGTCTCATGATTCGAGCAAGCGGCGCTTTGGGGAGTAATGGTCTTCCCCCCAATTATTATATTTTTCAGATAACAAATGACGGCCGGTATTCGGTTTTTAAACGTGTGGGTGGTGTTGCTTCCACAATCAAGACTTGGACGCCAACATCTGCTGTGAGAAAAAATACTTGGAATACCCTTCGAGTCGTTGCACTAGGCTCCTCATTTCAATTTTATATCAATGGTACGTTAGTGTGGACGGGGACTGATAGTAGTATTTCTACTCCGGGCTCACTGGGCGTCGTATTCTTTAGGGCTGCTGATGCAAACACTGACGGAGCCTGGATAAATTGGGCCACCTTTTCCCTGATTAAGCGCCGTTTGACTGTAATCCCAGCCGGCAGTGGCAATGGGACTGTGAGCAGTAATCCTAGTGGGATATCCTCCTGTCGCAAAGGTGGGGGCACGTGTGGGGCGAACTATAACCATGGAACCGGGGTGACGCTGACCGCCGCGCCCGACACCGCCACGTCGAGGTTTGCGGGCTGGAGTGGGGCGTGCTCGGGAACCGGGACGTGTCAGGTCACCATGACCGGGACTCGGGCGGTCACCGCGACCTTTACCCTGCTGAAGCGTAGTTTGAGCGTGAGCGTCAGTGGGAGCGGCAATGGGACTGTAAGTGGCCCTAATGGGATATCCTGTCAAAAAGGTGGGGTAGGCACGTGTGCTGGGTCTTTTGATCATGGAGCTAAGGTGACGCTGTCGGTCAGGGCCTTTGCGGGCTCGAGGTTTGACCGCTGGAGTGGGGCGTGCTCGGGAACCGGGGCGTGTCAGGTCACCATGGACCAGACTCGGGCGGTCACCGCGACCTTTACCCTGGTTCAGCGTTTGACGGTGACCCCAAGCGGCACTGGCAATGGGACTGTGAGCAGTGTTCCTAACGGGATATCCTCCTGTCGCAAAGGTGGGGGCACGTGTGGGGCGAACTATAACCATGGAACCGGGGTGACGCTGACCGCCGTGGCCGATCCCGCCACGTCGAGGTTTGCGGGCTGGAGTGGGGGAGGGTGTCCGGTTACCACCGGGACGTGTACGATCACCATGGACCAGGCTCGGACGGTCACGGCGACCTTTACCCTAGTGAGTCGACGTTTGACGGTGACCGCCAGCGGGAATGGAACAGGAACCGTGACTGGGCCGAATGGGATCTCGTGTCGTAATGGCGCAGGCACGTGTAACTCGTCCTTTGATCATGGGACTCAAGTGACGCTGACCGCCGCTGCCGACACCGCGACGTCGAGGTTTGTGGGCTGGAGTGGGGCGTGTTCAGGGACTGCGCCGTGTCAGATCACCATGGACCGCGATCAGACGGTCACGGCGCTCTTTACTGAGATTACTCCAAAATTAGGGGTCCGCAAGATACCGGCGGGTTTTGGGACGGTGAAGAGTACTACGAGTGGGATCTCCTGTGGGTCGGACTGTGAAGAAACCTACAAGCTTGGTTCCAAGGTAACGTTGAACGCGGTAGACAATGGGTTTTCGACATTTTTAGGCTGGAGTGGCGGGGGGTGTACGGGGACCGGTTCCTGCACTGTCACCATGACGAAGGATCAGGGCGTCGCGGCCAGGTTCGCAGCGAATTCCACGAATTTCCAGGGTGGGGATTCTTTCCTGGTCAGTGTCCAAAAGGTGGGTAACCAGGCCAGCATGTTGTTCAATATTTCTGCGAGGGGAGTGGTGAAGAAGATAGGGGATCTCGACCATGATTCCCATGCCTTAGCCTTAATTGGATCGGCCCTTTATTCCTTGGATGGGTTGGCCCCAACATTGCGAACTATTGATCTCAAGACGGGAAAGACTCTCGGCACAATTCCCCTTGTTCCTTCGGGGAATCTTGACATTAAGGGAGGAGTGGGACTGGCCCTTGACCCAAACACGAACAAATTGTGGGGGTTACTCCAGGGACCTCAGCCAAGGGCAAATAGGTTTACACAGTTAGTGATGATTGATCCAGGGAGCGGGGTGGTCACCCAGATAGCCGAATTGAGCGGAGCATTTGTAAGTCTTACCTTTGATTCGAGCGGAAGACTGTATGCCATAACGGGGAATTCTGAAATCATCACGGGAGGATTTATTCCTGCGGCCACAATATTTAGCCTGGATAAGGTGACAGGGCGGGCCGAAATATTTAAAGATTTGTCGAATGGTGCGACGAGGGGCCAGGAAAAATTCCGAGAGAACGAAACCATTGGGTTTGGTCCAGGGGTTGGTCGGTTGTTTCATCTGTCCGGTCAAAATATGACTGTGGGTAAAACAACCAAGAACATATTGTTTGAAACCATTGGTCTGAATACGCAGCGGGCCAGAGTCCCTATTCCCCTTTCTGGCCCTAATTTTTATCGCACCACAGGAATGACTGCTCTTCCTCCCAGTTCTGCAAATGGGAGTGATGTGAATGGTGATGGTCGAGAAGATCTGGTGTGGGGGAATTTCAAGAATGGACAGGCCCTGTTTTGGCCAATGACGGAGGAAGGGCTCCGTGATGGGCAAACTGTCATTGGACGCGTACCCGCAGGGTGGGCCCTTCGGGGTGTTGGGGATATAAGCGGGGACGGTCGGGCCGATCTGGTGTGGCGCAATACGAACAATGGGGCGACCATGGTGTGGCTGATGCCTGCTGCTGGCGGGCGGGTCACGGTTTCCTTTGCCGGAGGGGTGCCTGTGTTCTGGAAAATCAAGAGTGTGGGGGATGTGAATGGGGATGGCCGAGAAGATCTGGTGTGGCGCAATACGAACAATGGGGCGACCATGGTGTGGCTGATGACCCAAGCGGGCAAGCGTGAGAAAATCACCTATCTTGGAGGAGTTCCGCTGATTTGGGAAATTCAAGAGGTGGCCGACGTTAATGGAGATGCGCGGTCCGATCTGATTTGGTGGAATCGAATTAATGGGCGCACGATGATCTGGCAGGTCAATAGGGCTGGGAAGCGTGCGGGATTTTCCTTTCCTGGTGCTGGGGTGCCGGCCAGCCAATGGGCTATCACGGCGATAGGGGATATGAATAGAGATGGACGATCTGACCTCGTGTGGCGGGACAAGGGTAATGGGGATGTCATCGTATGGCTAATGACGGCAGAGAACACTGTCGAAGGCACCATTGGGCTCGGGGGTGTGCCGACTAGTTGGGTTATTCTGGCGGTTAAGGATGTGAATGGGGATGGCTGGGACGATGTGGTGTGGCAACGGACAAAAGATCGGCTGGTTGTGGTGTGGCAGACCACGGGAGAGATTACGCAAGGCCGAGGTCCGGTTACGAATCTCAAGGCGTCGCCTTCGGATTTCGTGCTGCAGCCGTAGCCTTACAAGGGAACGCCCTGGCGTAAATGGTCCGGCATTTCTTCTTACCCTGTCCAACAACCGTTTGGAGGCCAGGCATGGAAATGATGCATCTTTCTCGCTGATGGCAGGGCGAGGCTTCTTGGTCAATAGGGATAGCCAAGACGTCGCCAGGGGGCCAGACACCAACGAGGACGTTTCAGGCTTCACCCTCGGGCAGGGGTAGATTTTTGGCCAGGTTACTGAGCCGTTGTTTTATGTTGTCCTCGTTTTGATAGGGAGATTCCAAAAGATGTTCGTAGCCTGAAGAACTCAGGAAGATGAGTTGGGGGAACGCAGAATGCTCGATGAGGAAATAGCGGGATACGTTAAGAAGATCGGGCGCAACGAAATCCGATATAAGGACTACTATTTTCAGGTTTTTCTCTGGCTCGATAGGTGGTCCTCGCAAAAACAAATGGGACACTCCAAGACCCACCGCGATGGACTTTCATGCTACCCGAATCTTTTCCCTGCGGATTATGTACCATAGTGGCTTGATCAGTATAGGGTGCGAACCAATCGGCCACCCATTCGGAAATATTCCCAGACATATTGTGGAGCCCGTGAGGGCTTTTCCCTTTGGCGAACTCGTTTGCGGCTAGCGGGCCAGCCTTTTTTTCATCCAATGCCGCTTGCATCCAGGATGCCCACTTGTCTGATGAGGATAATGCCTGGCGAGCCCAATAGCTAGCTGTGTTGGCGTGGACGGAGCCCCAATAATTACCCCAGGGATACAGATAGTTCTCTGGGCCGCGTGCAGCGTTCTCCCATTCTGCTTCGGTAGGAAGCCGTTTCCCAGCCCACTCACAATAGGCTTTTGCGTCAAACCATGTCACACCCAAAATTGGAAGAGCAGGTTGATGGAAGCGTTCATTGTTCCAGAATTTAGGGGGGGGATGATTTGTGGCTTCAAGAAAGCGCCCATACAAGTTGACCGTGACCTCATAACGATCAATTTCATACGCATTCAAGGTAACCTGGTGTTGAGGGAATTCGGCCTTGAAGGCTTCAAAGGGGATACCTTGAAAATCTTTTAAGATACCTGCAACCTCGTCAGAAGTACTCCCCATCAAAAACACTCCTGCGGGAACAAAGACCATAGGAGCCTCATCTTTCCCTGATACTTCCGAAGAAAGCGCTTTTGGTAAATCCGAGGGGCGTAGACGAGCTTCAAGTATTGGTTCGGGTTGAGACTTCTGATTCTGAGCGATTGGTGATTCAGACTTTTGCAGATGATCGGAGGGGATTCCTTCCTCCAGTGTCTCTGGCGCAACATCAGAATTATTGCCACCAAAGATGTTTTCAAAAAACCCGGCGAACCCGGATGTCTGCTCTGAAGATGTGTCAATCTCGGAACTATCGATGGGGGTGCTTGCGATCTCATCAATTGAAGAAGAGTCCTCAAGTACATCGTCAATCCCATCGGGCTGCGTTATTTTATTCTGTATGGCGTTTTGTGGCTGAGCCACTTGCGTTTCCTCGGCCAGCTGCTCTTGTTCGGCTTGTTCTTGAGCCACTCGGGCCTCTTCGGCCAAGCGAGCGGTCTCGGCTTCTTCAGCCAGCCGGCGGGCGTCGGCGGCTTGCTGTTGCAGTTCCTGTTCTTTTTGAGCTAAAGCCTGCGCTCGCTCTGCTTCTTCCTCGGCGGCCAGCCGTTGTTGCTCGGCTTCCTGGGCAGCTTGTTCTTGAGCCACTCGGGCCTCTTCGGCCAGGCGAGCGGTCTCGGCTTCTTCAGCCAGCCGACGGGCGTCGGCGGCTTGCTGTTGCAGTTCCTCTTCTTTTTGAGCTAAGGCCTGTTGTCGTTGAGCTTCGAGTGCCGCGAGCCGTTTTTGTTCGGCTTGTAATTCGGCTTGTTCTTGAGCCACGCGGGCCTCTTCGGCTAAGCGAGCGGTCTCGACTTCTTCAGCCAGCCGGCGAGCGTCAGCGGCTTGCTGTAGCAGTTCCTGTTCTTTTTGAGCTAAAGCCCGTTCTTGTTTCGCCTCTTCCTCCGCGGCCAATCGTTGTTGTTCCGCTTGCAGTTCGGCTTGTTGTTGAATCATCTGTGTTTCTTTGGCTAGGCGATCGACCTCGGCTTCTTGGTTCAGGAGGCGGGCGTCGGTGGCCAGTTTGTGCAGTTCCTCTTCTTTTTGGGCTAAGGCCTGTTGTCGTTGAGCTTCGAGTGCCGCGAGCCGCTCTTGTTCGGCTTGTAATTCGGCTTGTTGTTGGGCGAGCTGAGCTTCTTGTTCAAGTCGGGCTTGTTCGGCGGCTAAGCGGGCCACCTCGGTCTCTTTGGCCAAACGGCGGGCGTCGGCGGCTTGCTGTTGCAGCTCCTCTTCTTTTTGAGCTAAGGCCTGTTGTCGTTGAGCTTCGAGTGCCGCGAGCCGTTCTTGTTCCGCTTGTATTTCGGCTTGTTGCTGGGCGAGCTGAGCTTCTTGTTCAAGTCGGGCTTGTTCGGCGGCCTGCTCACGTTGTTGCTTCTCTTCGGCAGCCAGCCGACGGGATTCGACCAGTTGCGCCTTGAGTTTTTCCTCACGCTGTTTTTGTTCGTCTCGAAATTTCTGGCTTTCTATTTCAAATGCCTTTCGTTGCGCTTCTAAGGTCGCCTGTTCTTCCGCCACCTTTTTTTTAAGTTTTTGGTTTTTTTCTTGATCTGGAGGCAGGGGTTTTCCCTCAAAAGCTTCCAAGCGTTGTTCCAATTTTTTCAATAGTCGCTCAAATGTTTCGATGGTGTTGGTATTAGGGTCTCGCATTTGACCCTGATCAGTTGGGCCTTGGGCGACTTGAATTGGGGGAGACGCTTGTTCCGGAATAAAGACAAATTCTCCATTCGCTGCCGTCAGGGTCCACATTTCAGGGCGTTGAGCATGATTGCGCATTTTGGACGCAGAATTTACATGCTCATCAACATAGGCGAACAGTTCTGAAGCCGGAATAATCCCATCGCTGTTTAAGTCGGCATAGCCCTTTTCCAAACCTTCCAAAAGGTAATAGGTAAAGACGCTATGGTTCCACTCTGGCCCTTCGAGGGCTTTCTGGCCTGGCCCTCCTGCCGTAATTAATTGTCGGGAGGGTTCGCGGGTAATGATTTGCAAATATTCTTCGGTCATCGGAGTTAAGGAACGCAGGCGTCGACCTGCAATGCCTCCATAACAAATATCAATGAGAAACAAGACTTGCTTGGCAGGAATGGCCTCGGAGAGTTCCCGGATCAAGCCCATGCTAATGGCGGTACCGGCTAAAAGATCAGGTTCACTATCGAAGGGCATCATGTATCCCATCGGATGACCCCCTCCAATATTTTCTGTCTCGCCATGGCCGGCAAAAAAGATCACGACTCGATCTTCTTTGCGGACTCGCATGAGTAAGTCTCGCCCTAGTTCACGAAGAATAGAACGCCGGGTTGCCTTTTTGTTATAAATCGGGGTGACCTCAAACCCCTGGCGGGCCAAAACCTTTGACATGGCCTGAGCATCGGCGACGGCATAGGAAAGCCTCGGAAGGTTTTCATAATTATCAATTCCAATCGTGACAGCCCATGATTTCCCTTGAGTTTCTGATACGTAGGTAGGTGGAGCTTTTCCCTCAATAGTGACTCCTCGCATGTTAGCTAAAATTAGGGTTGGGAAAAGAATCAACAGGAAAGACGTCAATGCAAAGGCCAAACACAGCTTCACTGTAAGGACAGGCTCCCACCAATGAAAAAATTGAGGTCTCTGTCTAAGAACAATCCACATGCGTTACCTACTTGTAGAAAGAATCCTCCTAGCTGTTTATCTTATGATACAGGATCACACATTGACTATAAAACAGGCAGAAAAATTTTGCCAGGCTTTCTTTTTTATGGTGCGCTGGGGTTTTGGGGAAAAATGATTAAGATGGAGTCTTACAATCATGGTGTTCTTCGGTCACATTTTCCCTCATAAAATTAATTGACTTAATTCAAGAGAGATTATAGGATTCGGTGCGTTTCTATCTGGTTCCGCGTTTATAAAATAAAAAAGTGCTTTTAATTTGTCAAAAAGTCAAGTCCAGTTGCATTTTTCTGGGGCTATCATGGTCATACGGTAGGGACAGGTAACTTAGATTTTTATTTGGCGGGGATTTTCCGATTCGTTCATTTACAATAACCATGGAATTAAATAGTAAGAAATTCAACGATTTGATATCTCTGATTTTTTTTAAGGAGGGAAAAAATGCGTAGCATAAGTTCGTTAGAAAAAGTGAAAAATCGACATTGCACGAATGTGCTCATTATCTTGTGCGCGCTGGTCTTATGTTTACCCGGAATGGGGCAGGCGAAAAAATTGATTGATATTATTCCAGACCTTTATTCCGGGAATGGGCAAGGTGGCTTCCAAACCGACCCTCTTTTTGGGGGTGGATCGCCTGGGTTTAATGAATTTGGGGGTTCATCATTGAATGAACTCAACGAGTTAACAAATGGAATTGGTGCGCAGTTGGGCCAGTTTGCGGTGGGTTCAACGGTGTCCGCGTTTCGGTTTGATGTCGAAAGAGGGGTTCCTGTTAAAACTGAAGGGAGCCTTGGTCCCTTATTTGCTGAGCGGGCCGATTCTCTTGGTAAAGGACGATTTGATTTTCAGGTCACCTGGTCCCATGCCAACTATCAAAAATTTGATGGGGACGATCTGTCTCAACTTCGGACGACCTCTCCGGAAAATCCAATACCAGGTCAATTACCTACCGGTGAATCATTGGTAACTGATTATAATGTAGAGGTTATTACCAATTTTGTTGGATTTTATGGGACCTATGGAATATTGGACAATTGGGATGTCAATCTCCTTGTTCCGCTGGTTCATACCAAACTCAAGGCCTCAGCAAGGTCAAGAGTCGTTAATGCGGCTGGGCAAACTTGTGTGACTGGTTCTGGAAATTGTTCTGACCGCCATGTCATTAATGGCCAAGGT
>JAJDBR010000014.1 GCA_029261275.1 Nitrospirales bacterium | reverse complement strand
CCCACGACCACGAGGTCTCCTTTCTTGACCGATCCCATTGGGATCATCGCGGCAAATAGGGGGGATGTGGAAACGACAATGGCGAGGTCCATTTCGGTTTGCTGAACATCAAGCCAGGTACCCTGATAGTGGATTTGGGTCGGGAGGTGCGATGTAGCGAAAAAATCCTCTGGCAAAATTCCATCATTCGGGGCGGGAACGACCGTGCAGTTTTGCTCAGCTCCTACCACCGCTCCATGGGGCTGAATAGCCGTCAGAATTTCCTGTAATAACTTGGTTGTGGGAGATTCGATACGGATCGTGGCATGGGAAGAGTCCTCGCGCTGAGTTCCTGCCGTGACTTCTGAGAGGGTAAAAGTCCCTCCCAACATCACGATGGTGTCTAAGACCTTCGCCAGGATAAGTGAATCAATGATGTGCCCTTGGAGGGTGACGGTTTGAGAGATCATGTTGATATTCTACCACTTCCTCATAATCTTGCCTTGCTCTAGAGAAGGGTTGATTCGAAAGCGATGGTGTCCGATGATATACTTGGGAATTGTCTGATGATGGAGATGTCATGAATAGTCTATATAGATTGCATATCCGACTGTTACTTCCTGTTTTTGTGGTCATAGGTATAATGGCTGCACTAGAGAAGTCCGTGGGGGCTTCACCAGGCACAGAAGTCTTTCAAGGTTTTACCCAACATATTAGTGAACAAATTGGGAAGGATAAGCAGGCGTTTGCCGAAGCTGATACCTGTACCGCTTGGTTTTATAAAAAAATGGGGAAGAAGTCGCCCCCAGCGGCGGTAGAGAAGATTCATTTTGTGCCCATATCCAAACCCGATGCAACCGTTGATTGTGCCACACGATACCCTAAGGGTTTGGAGGCCGCACGGGAGGCATTTGGACAAACCCAACAGCGATTGTCTTTTAGCCTGACTTTTTTCCAAATGGCGCTCGTTAGTGATGGCGACGATGATCACGCCTACAACACCCAAGAAATGCAAGATGTGTTAGAGGCCTTTGATCGAACCTACCGTAGCGGACAATCGGTTGATCAATATGTCAGCCAACTGATTGGCTTGTTTGATCGCCATCGGCCAGAGGTACAGTTTCCTGTGTTGATGAATAGTATGCAGACCCTTATGAATAAAGGGTATCGATTGACAACGGCAGATCAAACGACTTTGAATCGAGAACTTGAATAGTTCGGCAAGATTTCCCTTACGCGAGGCGTTCGAGGGCTTCACGGGAGCGACTGCGGACGGTCTGATCCCAATCTTCCTTCATAGTTTCTTCTAACTTTTCTTTCGCCTCTTGGGCTCGCATGCGGCCTAAGGCCAACGCAGCGCAGGCGCGTACATGGGCGTGATCATCTTCCAAATATCGAATGAGTAACGGAATTGATTCGGTGTGTTTGAGAATGCCTAAGTAGCTGACTGCCATTCCTCGCACGCGATGTTGCTTGTCCCCCAAGGCGGTGTTTGTGGTCCAGATAAAGAGTTTCGCCATGGGCTCAGCGATTGCTTCCAAGCCTTTGGCTTCGAATTGATTGACTTCCACCAGGGTAAACGCGAGATCCCGCTGTTTGTGTGGAGAGGGTTCTTTTTGAAATCGCTGGATGAGACGGTCGCGAAGTTTTAGCCGGTCCTGGCGGGTTCGCCATTTTCGCCAAATGATCAAGAGGCCTATGCATAAAACCACGACGATACCGATGATGGGAATAATCTCATCAACGATGTAATCTTGCGTATCGAAGTTGAGGTGATGCCAGACCCAAATACCTGCTACGATGAGGCCCAGCCCCAGCAATCCGACAAATGGATTAATAGCCCGATTCGTTTCTGGTTGTGTTTGTGTAGGACTTGGCATTAGTCAAATGATCTTGCTAGCTAGAGGGTCCGATTACCCGAATCACGGCAAAACATGAAAGTTACCATTTTAGGCTCAGGCACCAATCTCCATCCTACCCGGGCGGCAGCCGGATATCTGTTCCAGACGGACAGGCCTATTCTACTAGATTTTGGCCCGCGAACGCTCTCTAATTTACTCAAAACTGGTGTAGACCGCCATACAATTAAACACCTACTTTTTACCCATTATCATACCGACCATTTTTCTGATTTTTTGACATTTTTCTTTGATGCTATTTGCCATTCAGCCTTCGTGAATATTCGGCCAGACCTCACGATTTATGGGCCACCAGGGACCAAGCGACTCTTTCGGGCCATGTTCCGAACTTTCCCCAATTGGTCTGATCCGCCGTTTCAGGTGACTCTCAAGGAAGTCAAAGACCGGCCGTTCACGATTGGCCAGACCCAGGTGACACCGTTGCCCATGACCCACTCTGATCAACAAACCTGTCTCGGTTATCGGATTGAGTATCAGGGCCGGTCGATGGCTTTTTCAGGAGATGCGATGGCCTCTCGGAATTTGGTGAGTCTCTGCCAAGATGCTGATGTAGCGATTTTAGATTGTTCCTTCTCATCTCATGCGCCAGGAGGGTCGCATATGCATGCGGAAGAATGTGGGAAAGTCGCAAAAAAGGCCAATGCCAAAAAACTGGTTCTTTCTCATTTCTATGAAACAGCAGACCGATCAAATGTGGTGACTCAGGCTCGCCGATTTTTCTCCGGTCCGATTATCAAAGGAAAAGATCTTTTGACTTTGAAGATTGGTACGACAATGCCAATAAAGGTAGGGATATGAAGCGATTCAGCCCCCTGCCTCCCGCCTGCAAGTTGGCTCTCCGGGCTGAGACCCAAATCCAAGTGCAGACCTTGTCTGAGCGTAGCGAGTTGGTCTGCGCCTCCATCGCTGGTCTCAGTACGATTTGATTTAGCCGACTTGGGTGGAAATGGTTTTGGGTCCTTTTCCCGAAAGAAAAGGGCCTCGGCTGCCTGGCCGAAACCCGGCTCTTCCTAGTGCCAAAGTTAAGCCACGGCACATGTAAGAGAAGAAACAGTCAGGCGAGCTAAACCCTCAACAACAGACTTGCCCTCTCTTTAAAGGCCATATTTTGTTTTAGCTATCTCTAGACTTATACAGGTAAGGGTTGGTGGTCTACCACCATGTATTGCGCTTTGAGGTAACGTTAATTCCCAATATCGTTCATCACTTTTGTCCTGATATAAAATATCCCAGCCATCTTCGGAAGCACCAAGTTTTACTAAGACTTTTTCGGTTAAATAATCGATTCGATCAGAAACTGCATCAGACTCTACCATCCCATTGATTAGCACACTCTCACCCACAAGTTGAGTTTCATTTTTTTCTAGCCTTGCGTTCATTTCACAATCCTACTGCTTGGAAATTTTGGAATGGGAGCATTCGGAAAATTTTTTGGCAATCCTCATCCAGTACCTCCTCAAACGATAAGGCCTGTATTAAATCGGCGGATTGGTGATGCAATGCAATATATCCCTGATGAAGGGGATTCTATCACCCTAAGCCATGGAGCTGGAAGAATACTGAGATTTTGTTTGAATTCCCTGACATTTAGAATAAGGATTCAGTCTTTTGATGAGAGTTTTTGTGGTTAGTGCGAGAGAACTCTGTGAAGAGCAACACTTTAGCGGGGTGCTTCAGAAACGGGAGGTTCGTTTTCTAACAACTCAAGGAATGCCCGGACTCGGCGGGTCATTTGTTCTTCAGACTCCTGTTCGTAAATACTTAAGAGATTTCTGAGCATGCGTGCCAATATGGTTGGGGTTGAACTCTTTTCCAACAATGTCGGGTTATAGTCCAAACCCGAAGCCGTAATAAACTGTTCGCAGTCTTTCTCCTGCAGAATTGTTCCCCCATTAAAGCAATCCACGAATTGTGCTGGCGTCTCCTCTTCAATCTTCACCAAAAAATGCCCAGGCATCCCTACTCCGGCAAGTGGTAGCCCAAGGCGTTTTCCCACAAAGACATAGAGCGCGGATAAGCTAATTGGAATACCTTGGCGGGTGTCAATGACACGATTCACATAGCTGTTATCCGGTTCGTAATATTCCTCGCGGTTCCCCGAATACCCTTTGTCTTTAAACAGGAAGTTGCTGAGCAAACTGGCTGCCTTTCCGGAAGGAGATTCAGCGGTATGCCACTTGGTGCGAAATTCTTCTGCCAACTGATCCAGGCATTCTGTGTAATGTGAAATGGAGAGTTCAGGGTATGCCAACTTGGCAATGAGGAACGCGCCATGCTCCCAATCATCTTGCCGTGCACTTTGGGAAACAAATTTTTTGAATTCTTCTCGCAGCTGTCCAAAGCGGATTTCCTCTTTGATGGAAGCAATTCGTGGTTGCAAGGTGTCATCGTCTGTTCCCGCTTTTTCCAGAAAGGGGAGGACATTTGATCCAAGGCGTGCTAGTTGGTCTTGGATGGTACAGGCAACCTGTTCGTTTGGGTCAGAGAGGAGTCGAAGCAATGCGTGAATGGTGGTTTCTGGAGGAAGATTCACAACCATAGTATCGGAGGACAAAGGCTCGTTTTTAGGAAGCATAGGACAGCCTTTTCTTGAACTTCTTCAATTGGGTAGAGGTTTAACCGACAGACCGTTTAAAAGCCTTGGCCCCGCCGTAGAGGCACAAGGCGTCAAAGGCAACGAGGACCACGAGCGCCATGCCAACTTGTGGGAGTGCTTGACTCCAACCCGAAATAATGAGGGGACGTACGGCATCAATGACCCAAGTCATAGGATTAAAAAATGCCAAGGCTTGCATCCAACCAGGCATGGCCGCCAATGGTACTAAGGCGGAACTGAGAAAAATCATGGGTAGGGAAAGAAAGCCGAGGACAGAGAAGAAATCTCCATGACTTTTGACGGTAAAGGCCATGGCCATAGAAATGGCGGTTAATCCGACTCCAAATAACATGCCGATGAGGAGGATGACAGTAATGCCCAACATGCCGGTTTCTGGAATGACGCCAAAGAGAAACGCCACGGCTAAAATGACAAGAATTTGCATCCCAGTAATGGCCATGACAAAGAGAAAACGGCTAAGAATAACTGAAGAGCGACGAATGGGTGTGGACATGAGTCGTTCGAGAAATCCATTTTCTTTATCGAAGAGCAAGTCGATTCCTCCGGCTAATCCGTTGTTGAGCACGGTCATCACCACGACCCCAGCCGCGAGAAAGCTCATGTAGTTTGGGGCTTGCAGTACTTGGATGTCAGCGGCTCGTTGGAATAAATTACCAAAGAAAATGAGCCAAAAAATCATAGGCTGAGCAAGGGTAAACAGCATGCTAAATTTTTCTCGACTAAGCCGCTTAACCCATCGATTGGTCAGCGCAAGCACTTCTTGTATTTGTTCATTCATGGCTGAATTATTCCCAAGAGATAAGATGATCGAGAGGATTAGTCCGCGACGGGGGCAGGTGGTTCGTCTTTGAGGGATCGTCCGGTATGGGCCACAAACACGTCGTCTAAACGGGGTCGATGATATTCAATGCCATCTAACCGACAACCAGCGATGGTATTGGTTGTTTCCATGATGGCAGGCAAGGCTTTCTCAGGACCGTCGACGCGAATGTCCAGGCCATTTTCCCTAGGACGGATCGCTCGAACGAAGGGCAAGCCCTGTAGGGCTGTCGTCAGATGATTCAGGGCTTCGGGAGTTGCATCGCTCAGGGTTAGCCATATCCCGTCTCCCCCCAGACTGGCTTTGAGGTCTTTAGGGGAACCGATTGCACGGACTTCTCCGCGATCTATGATCGCAATTCGATCACAGAGTTGGTCCGCTTCATCTAAATAATTCGTGGTGATGACAATGGTGATACCCTGCTGTTTTAATTGTCGAATATGCTCCCAAATATTCAGGCGGCTTTGGACATCTAACCCCAGAGTGGGTTCATCAAGAAAGAGTATTTTTGGATGCGGGAGCAATCCGCACGCAATATCGAGTTTCCGCTTCATACCCCCCGAGTACCCTTTGGCGACTCGGTCGGCATCATCCGCCAGGTTTACAAGCTTCAAGAGAGAGTCGATGCGGCTCAGCGCTTCTTGTTTGGGTAAATGATAGAGTTCGGCAAATAGCAAAAGGTGTTCTCGTCCTGTCAGAAATCGATCAATGGCGCGCTCTTGTGCCACATAGCCAATCAGTCGCCGTACGGTATCGGCTTCTTTGACGACATCATGTCCGAGGATAGTGGCCGTGCCGCTTGTGGGATTGAGCGTGGTAATCAGGATTCGGAGGGTCGTACTTTTCCCTGCTCCGTTGGGTCCTAAGAGCCCGAAGATTTCCCCATGCTGCACGCTTAGCGAAAGGTTTTTAACCGCATCGACCGTATCATAGACCTTACCGAGGTTCGAGACTTCAATGGCAGCAGGAGTGGACATGTCAATTAGCCTTGTGTTTGGAGATCGGCGAGTTTGAATCGGATTAAATCGATCAGCCGGCGTGCTTGTTGTGTGAGGTCATCAGACTCTAGCAAAAATTGTTTTTCAAGAGGTGAAAGATCAAGCCCCGCCGATAGATTATGCACCAGGATGGGGTCTGTGAGTGTGCCAGAGCCAAGGATGTCACAGAGTTCGTTAGCTTTCTTGGATGTCAGATATTCCTGTGCTGTTCGTTCAAGATGGCGACGAATCTCTGACGTCAATGAGGTGAAATCATCCGTGGTATGTGGTGTAACTCGAGCTTGTCGATAATTTGTGATGACCGTCTGTTCCTGGTAGGTACATCGCCATAACCCTTGTAATACAATGTTGTACCGGCCATCGGATAATTGATGCGAGCTAATAATCCGTCCCACACACCCAATGGAATAAATGGGTGGGGCGTCTTCATAGTGGTCTTCCCATCCATCTTTCAATAACGCCATGCCAATGCACTGTCCTTGCCTTGAGGCCTCTTGAGTCATTTCCCGATAACGGGGTTCAAAGATGTGCAGGGGCAAATAAGTTTTCGGGAAAAATACGACTGTGGGAAGCGGAAAGATCGGAACGGTGTCCGGTAAGGGAAACGCCTCGGGTTCCTCTGAAGAAAAATGCAAAGACATGCGGTACGATAGCCGAGGATTTTCTTGAAAGTCAACGTAGGGAACTTAAAGGATACTGATTGACAAAATGAGAAAATGCTTGTGGGGCAAGGGATTTGTGCGTTTCAAGGCATCGTGGTATAAACGACCGCATGATGAGAGCCCTGCTTGTTCTGATGATGTGCTTACTGAGTTATCCGGACATTTTTGCGGCCGACTCCCCTCCTTTTGGCGCCCAGTTTTCTCCCGCGAAGCCCGGTTATACGTATGTTTTTCCTCGTGACCATGGGAGCCATGACCAGTTTCAGACTGAATGGTGGTATTTTACTGGGCATCTGCAGGGGCTCAACGGACGCCGTTTTGGGTACGAGTTAACCTTTTTTCGGCGTGGGATTGACTCGCCAGATGTCCGGAACAATCCTTCACACTGGGCCATGCGACAGGTGTATGTAGCTCATTTGGCCTTGACTGATGAACTTGCCGATCAATTTCGGGTTGCAGAAAAAATGAGTCGGGCTGGCATCCAAAAGGCAGGGGCTCAGGCCGGCGTCTTAGATGTCTGGATCGACCAGTGGAGGGTGAAGGCCGTGGGTCTTGAGCATCGACAGTTTCATCTTCAAGCCAAAGCGGAAGAATTTTCTATTGATCTCATTGTTGAATCAAGGAAACCTCCGGTTATGCATGGAGCCAAAGGGGTGAGTCAGAAGGGCCAGCAACCTGGTCAAACCTCTCATTATTATTCCCTCACACGACTCCACACCACTGGCTCGGTCAGAGTCCATGACATGCCCATGGCTGTTGAAGGGGTGAGTTGGATGGATCACGAGTTTGGCTCAGGAGAATTGGCAGACAATTTGGTGGGTTGGGATTGGTTCAGTTTACAGCTCGATAATGCCCATGAAATCATGGCGTATGGACTGCGCCGGGCAGACGGTACATTTGATCCCGCCTCAAGCGGGACTGTTGTGCTGCCAGATGGATCTTCAAAGGCCTTGGCTCTCCCAGATTTACAAATTTCTGTTAACCGACATTGGATCAGCCCCGTGAGCGGGGCTCGTTATCCTCATCATTGGTCCTTCTCTATCCCGAACGAACAAATTGAGTTAACACTGTCTCCTCGCATGTCCAACCAAGAACTTGTCACGACACGAAGTACGGGTGTGACGTATTGGGAAGGGGCCGTGGATGTTACAGGACAATGGAAGGGGCATGACATACAGGGTCAGGGCTATGTGGAATTAACTGGGTATGCGGAACCGTATGAGGTGAGGCGTTAGGGGTTAAATTGAGAAACAAGCTTAAATCCGTAAAGCGTCAGGGGTCAGAGGTCAGGCGATTCAAGGGGCGTACTCTTTACCCTGCATGCCTAACCCTTGACGGCACATCATTTTCCTGGGCGTTTCCTACCTTTTTCATTAGTGTTGTAGTCTTGCTATTAGGAGTCATAGCATGCGGGCAGCGTAGTGATACTATTGTGTCGATTGCCCTTCATCCGACCAAGCCCAATATTATTTATGTGGCTACAGATGAGGCTGTCTATAAATCAAGCAATACGGGAACGACGTGGACGCGGTTTGCTGGAGAATTGACTAGAACGCGCGTTATTAGTTTAGCCATTGACCCAAAATTATCGGCGACCGTGTTTGCGGGTACGATGGGCAATGGGACGTATAAAAGTCCTGATGGCGGCAGGACATGGCATCAATTTAATTCGGGCATTCAAAAGGGGACCATTTCGGCTATTGTGAATCAGATTGTTTTTAATCCGCGTGGGACGGAAATGGTGTATGCTGCCACGACGGTTGGGGTGTTTCGCAGTCTAGATGGAGGCCGTAATTGGGTGGAACGAATGAATGGGATGAACGAAGTCAGTTTTGTGGTGTCGTTGGCTGTGGATCCTCAACGCCCAAATGTCCTGTATGCCGGAACGACCGGGGGTGTATATCGCACGATCAATGGCACCGAGAGTTGGGAGAAACAATCGCAAGGGATGGTCGCTGCTGATGCCAAGATGGCGTCTATGGCGTTGGGTGTGAATGGGTTAACCGTTGATCCGACCAATAGTGAGGTGGTGTATGCCGGAACCACCAAGGGTCTCTATAAATCCACAGATCAAGGAGCGCACTGGATCAAGATTGAAGGAAGCATTCAAGATTCCTATGTCAGTGCCATTCAAGTTGACCCTTCACAATCTTCCACATTGTATATGGCTACGAGTGATCGAGTGCAAAAAAGTATAGACTTCGGAGCGACGTGGCAACCCAAAATCAAGGGGTTAGATGCCACAAGCATTCGCAGCTTGCAGATTAGCCCTAGTGATCCTCGAGTGCTCTATGTAGGCACCAACGGCGGAGGGATCTATCGAAGTGCAGACGCTGGTGAATCATGGAAGCGTCTACCTCTCACCATCACATCTTCCTCATAAATTCTTACGATTACTGTCTGACACGTTCCTAGGGGGTTTCACAGAATATTGAACGTCACGGGTTCTGCCAGGAATCAGGGAGGAGAAAGTAAAGATCCATGGTAAGGCGGGCGCCATAAGTTGGACCAAAGTCTTTGCTATTGAGCTGATCGTTCCAGGTTTCGATGGTGAATGGATAGGCGCGGAGGGCAGCGGTCCAAAATCGTTCTTCCAAGGAGTCGCCGAGTTCTCCATTAAAGATACCGGAATCAATGGTGGCACCGAGTTCTACCTCAAACCAGGGACGAAGGGTATGCGTATCATACCAGCCATAGCTAATGGATCCCTGAGCCGTATAGGCCACATTAGCCAAATCATGGAATGCCGCCCCTGTTTCGATGCGGGAGGCTCGTAACAATCCTGAAAGTCGAAGTGGTCGAAATAGTCCGGCAAAAAACCCTTCCTGATTTCCATTTAGGTATTCAATAGTTTTGACTGGTGACCAACGCCGAAATCCCGTTCTCACAAACAATTCGTGGAATAAGCTCCCCGATTGGCCTCCACCACCAAAATATAGAATACGCTGCTGTCCGGTCAGGCCCCACCAACGGGAAAGCGAGCCTGAAATGGAGAAATCTGTTTGTTTTCGTTTGTCTCCGACCGGTACGGGTTCAATGCCCCAGACTCCGTCGTGAATGAGATCGTTTTGTAACCATTCTGTGGGTTGGTTGCGTGTGGGTCCTATGCCTAGCGTGAAGTTAGTACTCCAGTTTTTGAAGGAGTTTGTAAAATGTTCCGTCCAAGATAAAGTAATGAGGTTAAGGCCAATGGTTTCGTTGATGCCGTTGAATCGTTCGCCTTCTCCATTAAATTCAGTGAACCGAAAGAGTGAGAGCCCCATTTCGAGGGAGGGTTCCTGATCAGGATAGGATAGAGCGCCCCAATGAATAAATGGCGCGGGGGTTTCTCCATTCGCTACTGGAGGAATCAAGGCTCCAGTTCCAAACAGAAGAAATAGTAGAAATATTCTTATGGAGATTTGGGAGAAGCTGTACCGTGTGGTCATTCGATCTTTGGCATTAAGGGCGGTATTTTCCGTCTACTTCGGAACATCTCTCCATGAAAATGAAAGAAACGCGGAGTGGAGAAGCAGGCCTCGTCGCAAGAAATAAGAGGGTAGCGATTGACATGAAACCTTACCAAAAGCAGGAAAGCGTGAGACTTCTGATCTGTCTTAACAAAGAGGGATAACGATATAATCAACCGGAGGGGTTAAGCAGTAATCGCCTCGGTGACTTTCAGGACGAGTTCGCGGAAATTACAGGGTTTATCAACTATGGCATAGGCGCCAAGATCGATAGATTTAAGTTTTTCTTTCTCTTCGATCACTCCGCTTAGCATGATCACGCGAGGCGTGTGTCCATTCAGTTTGGCCTGTACTTTTTCGAGCAGGCTTAGTCCATTCATAATGGGCATATGGTAATCGGCAATAATCACATCAGTGTGATGGTCTTTTAGCCATTCTAACGCCGACGCTCCGTTTTCAGATTCGCTACATTCAAATCCTGATGATTCCAATACGCCTCGGACGGTATGGCGAACGGCCGGCTCGTCATCAACGATCAGAACGTGGCGTTTTAATAGAGGGGTATGATCTGTCATGGGCAATGATCTTTGGGGAAATCGCAACGATTATCAGGAATTTTTCCTGGAAGAGATTTGTTTGGGCTCAAGGATCAAAACGTCTTGCCTATATTTCGCATTGTACATACGTACTACGCCCTGGGGAATACCCTCACCACATATTTTGTGTGGATGTCATTGCAACAGCACAATGCTTAAAAGATAGGCAAACCGTTTGTTGGTCCGTGAATGGACGAATTCCAGGAAAAACAGATGATTTATATACAGGGTTATCAACAGAATTAGTGGATTGCTGGAAATAGGCATAAATTATTGAAAAATATAGATTATCAAATAGTCATTTGAAATTTATCCAAGGTAAACCAATGTACTCATGAACAGGTTTGACCACTCTCGAAGTTTTGGGAAAGATAAGACCTAAGATTTGGTCAGGAAGAATTCTAGTGTGGCCTCAGTCTGCATTCAGGTCCTGATACTATTGAGAAAATGATTCAGATAGCTGAGATCGTACGGCCTTGTACAGCGGTGTTCCAGGAAGCAAATCGACACTGGGGAAGCCTAACTTTATAGCCTGTTGAACAACTATTCGGGCAATTCGCATGCGGGGGAGTGTTTCAGAAGGAAAGGCCTTCTGAAGCGCGGTGAAAGTCGTCGGTGATAGCTTTACCGAAAATGTGTCACCTTCCGACGACGAGAAAATAAAACATTCAACATTGGAATGTCCTACTCGGTAGGTCAATTTAAAAGAAAGCTTCGTGGGTTGGAGGGAGGTACCTTCTACGGGAAATTGTTGAAACGTACTTTCCACAATATCCTTGCTCATTCCAGAAGGAATGCCGACTAACCATTCTGGCATCTGTGAGGGATCTCGGTGGTAATACCCATCAGGGGTTTGGGCGATCCGCCAGGTCACATCCTCATTAAAAAAGGATAGAATTCTTAAGGCCATATAATTATTAAAAAATTCTTGTCTATAAGATTATCTATGTGAAGAACCAATACATCATAAGGGAGAACGCTCACAAATTGATCCTGTTCATGAGGCTTCTCCAGGTGGAGCTAAAAACGCTGCGGTTCAATAGTCACGTGTGTGTGTGTCTGAGTGACAGTTGAAGTTGTTGAAATTTTGAATAAGGTGAAAATTTCAGGCTGGATCATTATCCTGCCATTTCCAATATGAAATCTGCGCGGAGTGACAGGCAATAGCCACTGCCCCGACATGTTTTGCTCCAGCATCAATTCGATACAGTGAATACTCACCTTTCTGTCCGGGTTGGTCCAGAAGTGCAAGCCTGACTTTGGGTTGGTTCGGCTCGATGGAAAATTGACATTCCGCTAAGCCCCCTGCAATTCCTCTCCCCTGCATTTTAAGATACGCTTCTTTACAGGTCCAATACCAAAAGAATCGGCGCGTGCGTTTACCTGCTGGTAGGGATGCCAAATCTGCCGACTCCCGTTCGGAAAAAAATCGCTCGGCGATGGCATGTTCTTGTATTGCCCGGTCTGTCCATTCCACATCAATGCCAATTGCATGCTGGAGGGTCAATGCAATCAATGCCATCCCTTGGGAATGTGTGACGTTAAATTGAATGGGAAGGGAGGAAGGTGACACCAACATTGGCTTACCTTGGCGGTGAGTTTCGAAATCAAGTTGAGCAGGAGCAACTCCTACGTATCGACTTAAAAGGGTTCGAAGAATACCCCGAGTCACCACAAATTGATATTGGGGGTGAGGCGAAGGGTATTGGTCGGCTCGAGTAATTTCATCATCAGAGAGGTAAAGACGAAACCGAGAGGCGCGTTCAGGGGAATCATCAAGCGGTGCTCGCCAGACATGAACGTTCCCTGGTGCGAGCTTAAAAAGGAAATTTTCTGGGGGAATACGCCAATAGGTAGTAATAGACATTGCTCTAATTACATGATTGTAACGGATGATAACATGAGGTGTATCTACTTAAATTTAACCAAGATGGTCCCGCTCGCAATACTCAAAACGCGAATGGTGTTCAGGGTGTACAATAATGAAGAGCATATTATGCCTCCAACAAAACGTATATTACTGGTGGACGATGACGCGACCCTTCGGGCCACGTTACGCTCATGTTTAGAGGCCGTAGGTTTTCAATGTATGGAGGCTCAGGATGGTTCTGATGCTCGGGATTGGCTGAAGGAAGGGCATCCAGTTGATCTGATTGTCACGGACCATCAGATGCCCAAAGTCACTGGTATAGAATTTGTCAAAGGCGTACGAAGTCAACAGAAGACCCAAGCGATCCCGATTATTTTTTATAGCGGTCAATTGACTGACGATTTGAAAACTCAGGCGATTCAGGCAGGAAGTCATGCGGTGATAGAAAAACCATTCCCTCTTCCAGAGTTCCTTGATCTGGTTAAGCAGGTCTTCGGGAAACGGTGACGGAAGGTCCGAGATCCCGCGTATCTTCAAAGAGGGGTTTCCATTCAGTAAGTTTATTGGTTTACGGAAGAGATGTGTCGTATCTGGAAGTTATGAATGAGGAAAATCATTAAGAACAGCTGAAATGCGAGAGCAAGGCAAAATTCTTTATTGCTCCAGGGACTATCTGCTGTTCTAACTCGTTCCAATGTCCATCATTCTTAAATTCACCTTTCACTCCCTTCTGTTGGTAATACGCAATGAATAGAGGTTGCATATCGATGACCTCATATCGTGTAATTCAGGAAGCATTCTCTCAATAAAGAGAAATAGCCTCCTTTGGCTTCCTGTAGGTCACGATTAGAATAAAGATGAGGACGAATTCCATCAAGTAGGAAAAGAACCTCCTTTGGTAATAACCCCTTCTAAGGGGAAGTTATTAGAAAAATGCCTCAACCACAAATTTGGAACCATAAATTCGCTCTTCATCTGTAAAGGCTCACGTATTCCCAGCGTACATTGGGTCCCCAGATTAATGCCTTCTACTATGAGGCTCTTTGTAATCATGGTTTTTTCAAGCACTGCCCCCCTCTCTTCATATGGGACATCGTCTCCAGGAGTACATGAATCTCTAAAATCGCATGCATAAGGTTTTCGGCAAAGCTGTTAATGGTGTTTCTTGACGAGAGGACGGTGTCCTCATTCCTGCTTTAATGGAAAAATACAACCCTTTTTCTGATTGACTGGTTAGCCAGACGGCTCAACCGATTTCAGGGTCATAATAGGTGTAGCTCGTTTTTTGATTCGTGAAATTCCCAAGTTTCTCTTCCAGATTTTTTATTGGAAGAGGTGTAGGACGATTTCCCGTCAATAAAGAGTTAAAAGAACGGATGCAAATATCTAGACGGCGGAAGATTTTTTTTCCATTCTTCCAATGTGGGATTCAACCCATTATGGGATCGCTTGGATTGATGGAGGAGGCATCTCTCACATTTTGTCTCTGATGAAAGAAGCTGTTAAGTCCGTTGAAGCCATGCTTTCCGTCTTGATGATGGGACTGACACACGTTCCCCTGCCTGCATCAAATGGTTGGTCTGTCTTCACTGATAAAAATTGCCACATGTAAAAATTTGAATACAGATCCAATCGCAGAACTCCCAATGAATCCGCTTGATAAACGGCACTATTTTTGTGTGGCTTCTTCATAGGTCGTAAGGGAACTCCACCGGTCCCGACGACAAACTGACGGAAGCCGCGAACGGGATCCCTAACTCCTTCAGGATTCTGGGGGGCAAATCGTTCGTAATGATGAGCATGTCCGGTTAGGACCACTGTGACGCCAGAGTCATAAAGGGTTTGCAATATATTCTGCATCCTTCGAGACCCTCCA
Source organism: Nitrospirales bacterium (assembly GCA_029261275.1). GTDB lineage: Bacteria > Nitrospirota > Nitrospiria > Nitrospirales > UBA8639 > Nitrospira_E. Next base: position 13,258 of record JAJDBR010000014.1, on the reverse strand, counting down.
TGTTGCCCTGAGCTGAACACTGGATGGTGTCAATATGCCAAAATGCAACGAGCGTTCGTTGCTGCTAGGTCCTGTTGAAGCCATGCATGTTGAGGAGAGGGCGTGCGCGCAGGGGGTAATTTTTCAATTTTGCTATTTAACGCAATGACGTGCCATTCCCCTGCTTTAAAACTGTAATATCCCATTCCAGGTTGCCCAGCTTGGTTCCCCCAGTAATCGAAATATGGCTGGGCATTTTTTGTTTGTATTCATGATTTTCTGGAACAGGATACGTCCTTCCTTTAAACTGACCCCACGTTGACTCATAACATTTCTGAAATTGCTGGGTTGAACCTGTTGGGTATACCAAATCCCCCAAGGCAAGCACTTTCCCTGGTAAATGAAGGACTAACTTGGCTGTCAAAGCCGCGTTGGCTGGATAGTCTGTCTCTTCGCTCAAAGCGAGAAGCTCAAACAGGTTTTCCAGAAAAGGTTCGGAGGGACCGGTATCCGGTCTAATTTTTACCAGCCTTAAAGACTCCTCCTTCCAGGGGGCTTCACCATTGCATTTGGCAATATCTCCGGCGGCAAGAATCGTAGATGACGCTTCGTTGGTATGACCTGACGTGTTAAATAATTTTTCATCCTTAAGGGGCTGCCTTTCGCGATTGGTAAAATCATGTAATTTGGAGAAGGCATCCTTCCAGCGCAATTGGTTTGTAACCTGAGAAGTTGAGTGACCGAAGGTTCCGAAAAAAGTGTGGTCAAAGGTTGTCAAGCCTAAACCCCACAATGAAATCAATTATGCGAGACCACACATAAAGACGAGACAGGTTGCATTTATTGTGCATCTGTCCAACCATTTCACGAATTGTGAGTGAAGGTAATTATTCAAGGCTGTGATAAATCCCAAAGATTTATCAGGAAGCCTACAAAGACAGGCTCACCCCAGGCTGGCCTTGAAATTTTTAGCTGGTAAGGTAATAAAAAAAGGAGAGGGTTATGTGGAAGGCGCGGTCGGAAGAATACTAGTAAAAATACTTCCTTTTTTGGCCTCGCTCATCAGGGTGATATCGCCCCCATGAGCGCGAGCGACTGAACGAGCAAAACTTAACCCGAGACCGCATCCTTCTTGAGACCGACTGTGGTCACATCGGAAAAAGCGATCAAAAACTCGGGGTTGATCCGAAAGAGGAATGCCGAGGCCTGTATCAGCTACGCAAAGCCGAAATTCGTGAACCGTTTGGTCCAAGGTAATACTCACCTGCCCCCCTTCAGAGGTGTACTTGATCGCGTTATCCAGGAGATTGGCGATCATGCGTTGAAGGTTGTGCTTGTCGCCAACCATTTGACAGTTTTTGGCAAGCGTCACATTCAATTTGACGTGTTTCCCTTCTGCCAGTGGTTCAAATAATTCGACGAGGTCAGCGATAAGTCTCCCAAGATCAATTGGTTCTTTGTCAACGTTGGTGACCCCCGCATTAAATTCGGCCATATCTAAGGTCGTATTAATAAGATGTATCAACCGATCACATTCCTTGAGGATAGCGCCCGACATTTTGTTGGAGTCAGCTCTGACATTCCCTTCGGTAAGGACAGTTTCGGACATCGCGCGTATTCGTGCGAGAGGGCTTCGAAGATCGTGCGCAATATTGTCAGTCATTTCCCGCATTTCCTGAATGACGTGCTTAATCCGTGTGGCCATCGCATTAAATGTGTCAGCCAAGGTTTGAATTTCATCTCCTTGGGCATCAACTGAAACGCGATGATCTAAATCGCCTTGTTCAATGGCTTTCGCGGCTCGGCTCACTTCTTTAATTCCGCTGACGGCCTTCCGTGCAATGAGCCATCCAATGCCAGATGCGATAGGAATGCCTAGCAGGAGCATCCCGGCAAAGACTATAAGCAGCATGTCCATGATTTCTTCTTTTTTCTCAAGGGTTTCCCCGATTTGAAGTGTCAATCCAGGACCAATCAGCCCAGAGATAGACCGAGCAGGATAATCTTTTTCTGGGAGTAGCATCGTTTCTAGTAAAGGTTCAGGCTGGGCGAAAGCGGTTGTAGGCGAAAAGATTCTTGCTGCATTTAATCCCTCCCAGTGTGATATGTTAGAGCTAAACATAAGTGTGCCTTGGTCATCATATAATCTTAAGAATATTTCACTTTCATCGCTTGAATTGGCTTCGCGTTCCATCTCACTGATCACTTTTTCTAATCCTTCTTCCAGGAATAATTCATGAAATTCTATGATGTCCTCCTGTAAATCGGCGTCCATGCGACTGTCTAAAAGAGTATCAAGGGAAAAATAGAGCGTCATGAACGCCACAAGAAGACACACCAGAAATGCCGAGGCATACCAAAGCGTGAGTCTGAAGCTCAGCGTATTAGGGAGTTTAACCATGGTTTCTTTTTAAGACGTAACCCAGGCCTCTGACTGTATGAATGAGAGGGATCTCAAAATCTTTGTCGACCTTTTCCCGAAGTTTGCTCATGCGGGCCTCCACCACATTGGTGCCGGGGTCAAAATTATAATCCCAGACGCGTTCGAGGATCATTGTTTTCGAGACTACGTGACCGGCATGACGAATCAGATATTCCAGTAAGGCAAATTCTTTGGGCTGAAGGTCGATTTTTGTTCCAGATCGAACGACGGTTCTGGCTAACAGATCCAGCGTGAGATCTGTAAACGAAAGGGTCGTCGGCTCAATCACACGTTGGGCTCTGCGAAGGAGGGATTCCACACGAGCTAGTAGCTCGCTAAATGAGAAGGGTTTAATAAGATAATCATCTCCTCCATGCCGAAGACCGTCGATGCGTTCATCCACAGATCGTTTCGCACTGAGGATGATAATCGGAAGACTTTTTTTCTCTTGGCGTAAGCGATCAATAATTGACAAACCATCAAGGCTGGGTAACATGAGATCAAAGATTCCCACATCATAGTCCTGAGTGAGCGCGGCATGCAGGCCGACCAACCCATCAGCCATATGGTCAATGGTAAATCCAGCCTCCCTCATCCCCTTCTGAATGAAATCGGCAATGATCTGGTCATCTTCAATGAGGAGAATTCTCATGCCAGGGCCTTCCGAACAACACATGTTCTCTTTGAGACTATCTTGCCTAAAACCGATTGAAAAAAGGCAAGCCTCACCTACATTCTCAAAACCTCCAACGATGCTCGTACACTCCTACATAAGAACTCATTGTATCCCAAATGGTCTAGGTTGCCACATTACCATATAGTGAACCTGAAGCCTGGTTGTTGAGTTGCCCCCACGTTTTTTGCAATATTCCATGCTGTAATTTTTTATACTCTTTAGCAAGCAACGCTTGATGAAGAAGCCTCATATCACAATCTTGAGCAAAGTTCTCTTAAGCTTAAGCCTGTTCACCTGTCTTGTGTTCCCGAATCTTGTCGCTGCTCACGAGGAATCTTCGACAGGTGAAGAACCTTCCCCCAAAAAATCAAAAAGGCCTCAATCAACAGTGAAAATATATTCAACCCCCGAAGAGAGAAGAGAGGCTGCCGCTAAAACCCAAATCACGTCATGGCTCAGGTTTGGGGGAGTAATGGATCTAGAAAAAGAATGGCAGACCAACAATTTTAAAAGAGGAATAAAATCGGTCGATAACCCGGATACAGAACTGGCCATCGAACTTGGCTTTGAGCTTACCTGGTTTGATTGGTTGGAAGCAGAAATCCTGTTTGCCATAGAAGAGACGGGTAGCCGACATTATCAGGAAGTTGATGAGGGATATGTCGGACTGGACCTTGACGACTTTGGAGTTAAAGTGGGCTGGTTATATTTGCCGTTCGGGGAGTTTTATAGTCACTTTGTCAGCGGTCCATTAATTGAGTTGGGCCAAACACGGGGAGCGGCGATTATCGTGGACTATTCCTTCTGGGAACCGCTTGAAATATCCGGGTATACTTTTGACAGCAAAGTGAATAAACAGAGAAGTAATAGTAAGTACCAATTTGATTGGGGAATTGGAGCGGAGTTTGTATCAGATGATGAAACGGTGCGAATTGGTGGAGGATATATTTCGGATCTTGGGGAAGGGGACGGCGAATTCTTTTTTGATTTCAATGATAAGTATCGGCAACGGGTACCCGGGTGGGTCGTCCATGGGTTATTCGCCCTACCCCCGCTTGAGTTCACGGGAGAGCTGCTGCGCGCTACGAAGTCGATTAAGGAAAATGATTCAAATGTAGACAAACCTCTGGCCTATAACCTTGAACTCACCTACTATCCCAGCCAACTCCCATGGATACAATTTGCGATCCGGTATGAACATAGCATCGAATTACAGGACGAACCCCAATCGATCTATGGCATTGCAACCTCCATTCGGCCCCTTGATAACCTGTCCCTATCTTTTGAATATTTACGGGGTGATTTTAAAAAGAATTTTTCATTCGATGACAATGATAATGAACAAACCAGTTACGATCTCTTTGCCATTCAAGCCAGCCTTCTATTTTAACGTTCTCCTTGCGGTCCTTTTAACTTGAAAATTCCCCGCTAACTTGCTACGGGGTCCTCTTGCTTTGCTACCCTCATGAGGCGTGAAACTTCAAGATAACCATACAGGGCGAAAGAGTTCTCATTGTGCCTGGCAAATCCATTATCCTCTTGTCTTTCCGGTCAAGTACCGGAAGGTGCTGTTAGACGAGGAAGTAACGCGAATTATTCAAGAGACTGCCGTCAGGATTGAAGAACGGTATCCCCTGGAAATGGAAGCTCTTGGGACGGATAACAATCACAGGCATTTACTCTGCAGTGCTCATCCTATAGTAGCGCCCGGGCGGCTTGTGCAGATATTTAAAAGTATTACTGCCCGAGAGATTATCCGACGGCAGCCAGCTGTCAAGTGTGAGCTCTGGGGGGGGGGGGGGATTTTGGTTGGAAAGGTATTACGTGGCGACGGTGAGGGAACGCGCCAATTGGCAGATGGTGGAACGGTATGTTCCACGGCAAGGTTATCCCAAAGAAGATGCCCAACAACTGAAACTCTTCAACCTCTTCGATACCCCGTCAGCTTGCTGCGGGGTTCTTCATTAAATTTTGCTCAAATGGGTAATATCACGGTGATGAGTGCCTCTTCCCAAAGTAGTATCCTTCTAAGACTTTCCTTCTCGTAACTTCTTTTCCTTAAAACCTGTTTTCTAGCCTTCCTTACCAAGCGGTAATGGTACGGCCAGGTTTTGGTGAGCTTTGTCATCTATCTTTGTGAAATATTTACTTACGTTTGGAGCGGCTTCGCTCTGTACTGCTTTGGCATACACAAGGAGGGAATCGACATGGCAATGCGAACATCATTTCATCGACCTGCAGTGGCGGCAATCTTCACCCTTGGCCTGTTATTGGTGCCATTGGCAAGCCACGCGCAGGAGGCTTGCCCGATTGCGAATTTCACTTCGGATCCCGAGTTCACCAGTTCCTTTATGGCCAAGAAATGCAAATGGACACTCAAGAGCGGGACCCCCTATTTTCCCCTTAATCCAGGATGGCAGACTGTGCTTGAATCCGAGCCGGATTCCTTCAATGGAGAGCCGGGAGAGGTCGCGGTAATCACCGTGCTCAATGAGACGCGAAAAGTGGATGGCGTAAGGACGCGAGTGATTGAAGAATTAGCCTTCGAAAAAGACGGAGAAGAACTCATTCTTATTGAACGTTCGCTCAACTTTTATGCCATATGTGAGCAAACTGGGTCGGTGTTCTATTTTGGCGAAGACTCCATGGAATTGGATGAGGATGGCAACGTGATCGCTACTACGGGGTCCTGGTTAGCAGGGACCAATGGAGCAAAGGCGGGAATCATTTTCCCGGGGACGATCCTTGTCGGTGGCGGCTACTACGAAGAAATAGCCCCCGCTGACTCCGCGCTGGACAAAGCACGTGTTAAAAGGATCCATGCAAGCTGCGAGGTGGGAGAGTTCGATTTGAAGCAGTGCGTCGAGACCTTCAACACCAGCGATTGTGATCTGAACGCCGCAGAACCGAAATTCTATGCGCCGGGCATAGGAAACGTCAAAGACCAAGGGCTTGAGCTCACCAGATACGGCTTCAAAAATAAACATCGTCGCGGTCATCGTCACGGGGGGGATGATCACGACTGATCCGAGGGCAACCCGGCGAGCGGATTGACCCCTCGCCGGGTTGCCCAAAGAGCGATAGCCTTAGAGCCTTGAGTTCCCGTCCCTGTTCCCACTTACTTTATTGACTTATTCAGTTTGCATTTTGAGAGGCATAGATGCGGGAGAGCGTTGTAGTGGGAAGTGAGCCGTGCCCCTTGTTTACTGCAATCTGTCGTCGGCTTAAAGAGTGGTTTTGTGGTGAGGGTTGAAGAAGTTGATGAGCAAGATTTGACCTCGCATCTCTAAGCTTACGAAGGAGAACTAGGTTGCACCATTCTAAACCGTACTTCGTCTGATTGGGTATAGGCAGACACCGTGTCCCCAACAAACAGACCACATCGATAGAGTCCAGCGGTCCATCCAGATTTCGGGGGAGTCAGAGCAAAGTATCCTGATTGTTCATTCGTGGACATGACCACTTGGTCCTTGACTAAGGGAGCTTCGCCCCAAGTAATTGGCGATGTCTCTAGATAACATTCTGTGGTCAACCGAATGGCATCATATGAGGCGGTCACAAGAGCAAAGACCAAATAAATTTCCTCCTGGGTGGTGTGAAATGTGTCATTGGAATCAATCGGGATAAATTCATGGTTACCGGCTTGAAGATTATCCCGCATGACTCGTCCTGCCGGGATGACAAATCGAAACCAGCTAAAATCGGCGTCCCGTCCCATCAGTGATGCCCGTGTGTGAAAAAGATCATCGGGCTTAAATTTCTTTGCAGCAAGATTCGTATAGTAATCGGGTGGAACCTCGCTGGGATCAGCCGCAGGTAAGATTTCATTCGCATCTTGGGTGGGTTTTTCTGGCTTAGGGAGATGTTGCCAAATCGTGTCTAGCCAAAAATCGAGTTTTTCTTGATCGATGATTTTCCCACTGGGTGTCGCTGGTAGTGCATCGATATTTTCTCCTGAATCCGGATCAAGGGTTGGTGGCTCATTCTCAGTTGGTCGTGTGGCATTGAGGATTTCTGGAGGGATAGTGGCAATTTCTTGGAGAATCTCAAAATGGAGTAAGGCATCCTCCCATCGCTTTAATGCCACAAGGCTTTGGCCTATGCGAAAGATGGAATCCAAAAAAATCTCACTATAACTTCCACTTGTTGGACCGAGCTCAATGCTTTTTTGCAGAAGGGTGATGGCTTCTTTGTGCTGTCCTAGCTCCATCAACGTACTTCCTAATTCGTACGTGATTCGATGATCGGTGGGCTTCAGGGCAAAAAGTTCTCGAAGGATCGGCTCGGCTTCTCGAAAACGTCCTTTGGCAAAATGTTCCCAGCCTTGATGCCGAATCAGCCCCCACCGCTTTCGATCCTCTGCAGATCCCTCCGGGCTAAAAATCGGTTGATATCGCCGTCCGCGCTCTTTGGTTGCCCCATAGGTGATCATCAAAAGGTTCCTGGCGGCCATTTCAACCGGAGAGCCAGGAGGCACTGTTTGCAAGACATGTTGAACCGCTTTGCGAGCCTCGTCATATTCCAAGACATCGAACAGTGCACGGGCCATATTCAAACGCCAACCCGACATCTCGGGAACCAGCTCGACCGCTTTCTGATGCCATTGGACGGATTCTTCTAATCGATCAAGCTTGCGAAGTTCTTGGGCTAACCGCAGAGAACTCAAGGGGTTAGTGGCTGCTCTTTCGGCGATGTGCTGTAATTCAGCAATGGCGAGATCCGCCTGTCCCATCCGGGTGAGGATACTCCATTTGGCCCACCGAACCGCTAAGGCTTCTGGGTTTTCTTGAAGGATGGTCTCGTAGTCCGCTAACGCTTCCTGATTCTGACGAATAGTGGCCCGGATATCCCCGCGTAATTTTCTGAGAGGAAGAGAATGGGAATTGTTATGAAGCCCTTCCTCCACACTATGCAAGGCTTCCATAGGGGAGCCATCAATCCAAGCTTCGGTGGCATGAGTTACCACTGTCTCCTCTGAATCAGTGGCATTCCCTTGCGCACAGACAAATGACGGATACGCGAAAAACAGAAGCGCCATAGTACCAATCATGGGCATCACATTCCTGAAAAGTCGGAAGTGAAGCTGACGTGTTCGAAGGTGAGACATAAACCTCATGGTAGGTCTCTGAGAAAAGTGTTCATGAATAAATCCCTGAGGTGTTTGTCGAAAATTTAACGAAGAAGAAGTGATGACAACTGACGAAATCCTGCTCCATATTTACCTGGCTGAGTATACCATATCAAAATAGCGTGGTACTCCTGAGGACGAAGGTTTAGCGCTACCTTGGAAAGTCTCACCAACATGATTGAAATCTTATATAGGCTGGAAAGAATGAGTAAAAAAGGCCGAACATGCGCCAAGAGGCTGGAATTATTTGGTTTCAAAAGTAACGATGTCCTTGAGTTTCGCATCGACGATAGGCGAAACGGATATGAACCGAAATGACTTGTTAATGAATGAAGATATTTCCGCACAACGGCCTCTATGCGTCCTCCGGGTGTACAGGAATTTTGGATTTGGCCGATAGGATGAAAAGTCGGAGGTGGAAATGCGAAAGATCGGAACGCTTGGTCTGGTAACTGTCTTATTAATCCTCAATGGATGTGCATCGTATTCTTCGACCAATATAGCCCAGAATGATGAGCAGGTCGACCTCTATCTCAGCACGTTAGATGACAAGCATTTTGTCTGGTGTGAATTAGATCTTGAAGCATGTCGTCACGATTATGAGAAATGGAAACTCACTTCGCGAGGTCGAATGATCATCAAGGAGTACGAAAAAGAGGATACGGGGAAAACATACAATACCCATCATGTGCCGAATGTGTTTCGCACTCGGTTTGTCGATGAAAGCCAGGTAACAGAAGGGGCCGATGGTGACACTGATATGATGGACAAGTCCAATCCTCCTCTCGATCATCCTGAAGATCTGCTGCACGAAAAAACACGAATTGCTCCAACTATATTGGGCCCTGAGGTCCCCTCCAGAACTTACCTAGAAGAGCCTGGGTCTCTTTGATAGCAAGAACCGGTTCTTGCGCAATTAATCCGATACTTCTAGAATTTCCTCAATCATCCCACTCAGGGCTTCACCTCTTCCAGATTTTCTCAGATCCTATGCCCAGTTCAGCTTCTCGTCGCGGCGAAATCTTTCTGCATCGTGGAAATTTGACACAGGCTCGCTATTGGTATGAACAGGCCGTCTTGGAAGCCAGAGAGCTCGAATCACTTCAGGCCTTGTCTGATGCGTTAGGAAATCTGGGGAATGTGTGTGCCCTACTTGAAGCTCATACGTCGGCAGAGGTTTGCTATCGAGAGGTCTTAGATATTCAGCGCACCCTCCAGGACGGCAATGCGATTGGTGAAACGCTGGTCAATCTGGGAAATCTGAAAACCGACACGGGGCAGCCAGAGCTGGCGCGGGCGTTTTATCTTGAAGCGGTGGATACACTAACCCCTCTCGGAAACGATCGCGCGCTCGGCATTCTCCATAGCAATCTTGCGCTTCAAGAATTTCAATTACAGAACACTGATGCAGCCATCGAGGCGTTTCAGTCGGCCCTGGAATTTCATCGCAAAGTGGGGAACGAGGATGGGCTGGCAGCGACGTATGGCCAACTGGGGAAAACGTTTTTTCTGACCGGAAATTCTCGGAAAGCTGAGGCCTGTCTCAATAACGCAACCGAACATTTCATCAAGTTAGGCAATGGTCCGGGAGAAGCGGGAGCCCTTCGTCTGCTGGCCGACCTGTATGGCGAGCGGGGTGATCACATTTCTGCACTCCGTTGCTTGGAACGCGTCGTCCAAATCGATACGACCTATCGTTTACCTCAATATGAAGAAGATAACCGACGGTATGAAACATTGCGCCAAGTTGAATGAGGGCGGGTAGGTATATATTTATTTGGGCCTTGTGCCTCTTTCCAAAAGACCCAGTCTCTATGCTTTCTTATTCCAGCCCATAACCAAATCGTTCAATGATGGCTTGCGCTGTTGGGTCTTTGACAAAATCGAAAAAGGCCATGGCCGCTGCATTGTGTTGACCAATAGTCAACAGTACCGCCTGCTGAGCCAAGGGCTCATGCAAATGCTCTGGCACATTCCATCGGCTCCCGGCTCCGTTGATCTTTGGGTCCAGAACCTGTGCGAGCGCGACAAAGCCGAGTTGGGCATTGTGGGAAAACACAAATTGGAATGTTTGTCCAATATTTTCGCCTTGCACCATTCGACCCTTTAGATGATTCCACAACCCTAACTGTTCGAGAACATGTTTGGCGGCTGTGCCATATGGGGCAGTCTTGGGATTGGCAATGGCCAGATGGTCAAAGCGGCTATTCAACAACACCATCGGCCCATCATCATTGAGCATGTGGGGATTGGGACTCCATAAAGTTAAGCGTCCCACAGCATAGGTAAATCGGCTACCCGGCACCGCGAGTCCTTCGTCTTCAAGCAATTGTGGTCGTGTCGCATCGGCAGACAAAAACACATCAAATGGGGCTCCATGTTTGATTTGCGCGTAAAACTTTCCACTCGATCCGGAACTGATGAGGGTAGTATGTCTGCTTTCTCGCTCAAACTGCTTGGCAATTTTATTGAGGGTCGATGTGAAATTGGAAGCCACCGCTATCCGCACTTCTGCGGCCGACCCCGTCGTCAACAGATTATGGAAAAAAACGAGGAGGGCGAGTAGAAATGTCCTGATCAACATAAATATTCTCCAGTTCGAAAATTTCTATAATCTGAATGTAGTCAGAATGTAGAAATAATCGGTGTCTTTGTTGCCCCCAGGTGGCAATCCCGCAAGAGAAGGGAGTCGATCGAAATAGCTACCTTTGAACCAGTGATCGTAACCGGCATCAAATTCTACATTTTCACTCACTTTCCATTGAACTCTTACTTCGACATCATGCCCCAGATAATTGCCAGAACTGCCTGTGGAATCCCGTAGTCCGCTACCAGCAAATGCGCCGCGCGAGGTGGCAAGATACCAAAACCGTTGCTTTACCTGGAATTTCCAGCCCTTCGCCGGGGCAAGGATCACTCGCCATCCCGGAGAACTGATATTCGAACGAAAGAACGGTCCGAAACTGCCAGTGGCCGTATACTCAAAACGCCGAGCACCAAAGAGGGTATTAAAAGCAGACGACTGGCCATCGTTCAGATCGCGGTCACCGCTGGCATAGTCGTAGTGAATCAAAAATCGTGGCGACCATGGGAGATCAAAGGAATAGCCGAGACTGATATGTTGAAAGTGTGCGAAGTGGTCGGTATTGCCTCGGCTTCCAGTTTGTCCGACGCTCTCAAATTCAAAGTCCATCCTGGCTTTTTCTGGATTTTTATACAAACGTACGCCAAACGTATTCAATGTTCGTTGTAAACTCAGCGTCGAAAATCGCTTGTCATTCAATCCGAAATAATACGCATTGAACCTCAGCCACGGAATGTAATCTGTTTCGAGATACATCCCCCAAAAAACAAATCGTTTTGATTGTTCATCAAGCTGAACTGTGTCTCGTATGACTGGTTCCACCAGAAAGGCGCGAATACGCCAAGTCTCGTCTTTGGCCAATTGCCAATGTACGCCATCGAAGGAGTTCGTCGTATTACGGAAATCGTTCCGAGCAATCAACCGGCGACGGCCAAAGTCCAGGGTGAGTCGCCCAAAATGCAGGTCGGCTCGGAGGCCGGTTCCGAATACATTCTTCACGGTCGCGGAGACGAAAACTTGCAGGATGTCATATTCATTTTTGACGCCAGTGTTGAGAAAGTCAATTTCACTCAGATCGCTAAGATGAACCCGTGAGTCCTGCCCTTCAAATAGAAATTTGAATGGTCCCCCATTCAGGCCAACTCGCACACGGGACCGTTGTTGAACTTGAGGATCCGTTCGCCCTAAGGGCTGAATGGTTCGCCAGGGATGATCAGAGACTTCGAAGCGGGTTCGATGCTCCAGTCCCAGATCAAGCCAATCCGGAAGATTTAAGGCATTTTTGAGATAACGATGCCATTGCCATTCCTTCATTCGAATTAGCGCGACATCGGCAGGTTCCGGCAGAGGTGCCGTTGAAGACTTGAGCCTTTCAATGACTCCATCCATAAGTGTGTCGCTGCTTGCTGCTGCAATATTGGGGTTATGGGAAATATCGGCAGAACTGTGAGGGATTCCCAGAGTGCCAGAGGCGAAAAATCCCAGGGTGCCAATGAGGAGGCCTCTCCATGATATCTTCACTGTCCTCATTCCAAACTCCTGATTGGCTGACAGGCGTGAAGGATGGTCGTTTCGAATTGAGAAACGAAAATTGTAATTTTAAACTTACGTAATGTCAATTAAAAAATGCTCATGGAATATCTTTTCTTCCTGCCATAATTCTAGGGAAACGTAAAAAATCAAAGAATGGTAAAGATGAGAAAAAGGAAACAGGAAAAAGAGAATAGTGGAAGAAGAGGTCGAAGACGGTTAAGAGTGTGCGTAGAGGATTTTCATCATCAAGGTTGGCAGCGTTGAGCGATGACTTTCTGCCATTCGTGTTCGGTCACGAGATCATGAGTCGTTTCGACTCGGTCTAAAAAAACCAGGCCGTCCAAATGATCCACTTCATGCTGAAAGACTCGGGCCAGAAACCCGTCATATTCCGTTTCGAGTCCCACGCCTTCACGAGTCTGGTACCGAACCCGAATGGTTCGATGTCGAGGCACCAGGCCGCGAATTCCTGGCACGGTGAGGCAACCTTCCCAGTCTTTGTCCATTTCTGACGAACTCCAGGTCAGTTCAGGATTGATCATGGCCGTGGGTTCCATGGTCGGCGCATAGGGATAGCGAGCATTAGGCTTTGGTGCAAGGATAATGATCCGCCTGGACACCGAGACTTGCGGTGCGGCGATGCCCATACCGTGCTCATCAGCAACCGTAACCAAGAGATCATCGATGAGAGTTTGGAGTTGAGGATCATGAATGTCCGTGATTTCGGCTGCCCGCTCTCGAATCACCGGAGCACCAAGTTGCGCGATTTCAAGGATTCGAGTCATGGAACTATGAGGCGACGTGTAAAGAGGCATACATCCCTTTGTCATAATGCCCGGGGATGTTACAGAACAGGACATAGTGCCCTGGATCCAACACCACCGTTTTCTTCTGGCTGGTGCCGGCGGGGACCTCTTCAATTTCATCAATCGTTTT
>JAJDBR010000130.1 GCA_029261275.1 Nitrospirales bacterium | reverse complement strand
TTGGACCGCGGCCGCCGTTGATATTTGTCCACGGCTTTATTGTGTTCGGCCAAGGTGACTGAGAATTTATGGCTTCCATCATTGCGGGAAACAAAATACACAAAATCGCTGGGAGTTGGATAGAGGGCGGCTTGGATGGAGGCCAGCCCTGGATTGGCAATGGGGCCAGGGGGCAGACCGCGTACTTTGTAAGTGTTGTAGGGGCTGTTGACCGAAAGATCGGCCTTGCGAATATTTCCGTCAAAAAAGGCAAGTGCATAAATGACCGTGGGATCACTTTGAAGGGGGATGTTTCTTTGCAAGCGATTATGAAAAACTCCGGAGACGAGGGACCGTTCGGTGGCCAAACCGGTTTCTTTTTCAATGACGGAGGCTAACGTGAGCACTTCCTGAAGCGTCATCCCCATGGCTTTGGCTTGAGCCTGCAATTCAGGTGTGACCATTTCATGAAACCGGTTGACAAAAGTTCGCACAATAAATTCTGGCGGCATGTAGCGAGCAAACCGATACGTATCAGGAAACAAATAGCCCTCAAGGGTGGAGGACTCAATGTTTAAGCTTGCAATAAACACTGGATCTTTGCTCAGACGAAGAATCTCGTGTTTGTCCGCCAAATCCTTCTGATCCAGAATATCCGCAATTTGTACGACGTTATAGCCTTCGGGAATGGTAACCGAATGCTGATACAACTCACCTTCGACTAATTTAGTCAACAACTCCGTTGGTCGCATGCCCGCATGCAATTCATATTCACCAGGGATAATTTTCCGATCTAGTTGTTGGACTCGTCCTAAGGCTTTGAAAAACCACTCCGGTCCAAGGAGCTTTTTTTGATGTAGGAGACGTGAAACGTGAGTAAATGCGGTGCCGGGAGGAATATCAACAATTTGCACTGGAGGTGAAATACCGAGGGGTCTGTTCAACTCGAGGAAAACCAAAAGACTCAGAAGGCTCACGATTCCTGCCAACAGGCTAAACAATACCAGCTTGCGGAATAACTTCATCTTACCCTCTACGCTCCATCTGATCCTTGTCGGTTCATTATGAGGGAAGTTTGACTGAAAAATAACGGAGCCTAACGCCGACTATTCATCATCAATCAAGCTGCGTGGTGACATATCCATACACTTTTTCTAACGCCATATCCAAATTCTCTGGCTGATTGCCTCCTGCTTGAGCCATATCGGGCCTTCCACCGCCAGATCCACCCACGAATTGCGCGATATGCTGCACCACTTTACCCGCCGGCAATCGTTTGGTCAGATCCTTCCCCACGATGACAAGTAAGGCGACTTTGTCATCCAGAACCGAGCCCAATACCAACAGTCCTGTCGCCACCCTATTCCGTAGTTTATCAGAAAACGTGCGAAGTTCCTGTATGGTGAGTCCATCAATTCGCTGCACGAGCACCGACACGCCATTCACCTCTCGAATGGCGGCTTCTTGGCCAGCACCTTGCTGATCCAGAGCCTTTTGCTTGGTTTGCTCCAGAGCCCGCTCAGTTTCTTTTAACGTGGTTAACAATTTTTTCGTTTTTTCGAGAACGTCCTGGGGACCCGCTTTCAGCAAACTTGCCAATTCTCTCCACTCACCATCACGCTTTTGCTCGTACTGGAGGGCTCCCCCACCCGTTAAGGCTTCAATTCGACGAACCCCTGCAGCCACGCCCCCTTCAGATATCAGGCGAAAGAGACCCACATCTCCCGTATGCTGGCAATGGGTGCCTCCGCAGAGTTCTTTGCTAAATTCGCCAATCTCGACGACCCGCACTTGCTCGCCGTATTTATCGCCAAAGAAGGCTAAGGCTCCCCGCCCTAACGCATCTTGAATCCCCATTTCTTCGGATTGCACGAACGTGTTCTGCCGGATTTGCTCATTGACCAGGTTTTCAATGTCCTCCATTTGACGAGAACCTAATCCTCTGAAATGCGAGAAATCAAAGCGCAATCGATTGGGGCCGACCAGTGAGCCATGTTGCTTCACATGTGGGCCAAGTATGTCCCTCAAGGCGGCATGCATCAAATGTGTGGCCGTATGATTGCGTGCAGCATCGGCTCGTAACCCGCTATTTACCGTGGCGGTGACTTGATCACCTGTTCGAACACGTCCTTCCGTCACCTGCCCCTTATGAAGGAACCAGCCTTTGGCCAGTTTCGTCGTATCATGAATGCGTATTCTGGCAGAAGGACCCACAAGGAGCCCATGATCGCCAACCTGTCCACCCCCTTCTGGATAAAATGGCGTGACATCTAGGAGGAACTCGGCTTCCTCTCCCTGTGTGGCTTCTGAAGCCATGTGTTCATCTTTGACCATGCCTAACAGAGTGCCTTGAGCATGTTGTTGGGTATAGCCCACAAAATGGGTCACCGGAAATTGTTCGATCGCTTTCACCACATCTAGCCGTGAGGCCACTTGGGTAAACTTGGCATTCTTTCTCGCTCGCTCTTGCTGCTCTTTTAAGGCCTGCTGATAGGCTTGATGATCCAGCTCCAAGCCTTCTTCTTTCGCAGCATCTTCTACTAAATCAAGTGGAAACCCATACGTATCATACAGCTTAAACACAGCTTCTCCAGATACCTGTATCTTTCTCTGCTGCTTGGTTTCTTGCAAGATTTGATTAAGAAGAGGTGAGGCCTGCTCCAATGTCCCAATAAAACGCCCCTCCTCCCCTTGCACCACCTCAGCAACCGTATCCGCCATTTGACGCAACTCTGGGTAGGTCATCCCCATTTGCGTAACCACCGTCGGCACTAATTCAAATAAAAACTCTCGCTCCATTCCAAGCAACCGCCCATGCCGTGCGGCCCGGCGCATGATTCGCCGAAGCACATAACCACGACCTTCATTAGACGGGAGAACCCCATCGGCAATAAGAAAGGTCATGGCTCGGATATGATCGGCAATCACTCGCATGGACCGGTCAGACTCGGCCGTTTTGCCATATTCGTGGCCGGTGCCCTTGGCAATACTTTCTAAAAGGGGCCGGAACACATCGCTGTCATAATTAGAGGACACACCCTGCGTGACGGCAGCAAGGCGTTCTAACCCCATGCCCGTATCGATGCTGGGCTTAGGGAGTGGATGCAAGGTGCCCGCCGAATCACGATCAAACTGCATGAACACCAAATTCCAAATTTCCAAATACCGGTCACAATCGCATCCCACAGCGCACGTCGTACGGCCACATCCAAACGCTTCACCTTGATCAATGAGAATTTCCGAGCAGGGACCACAAGGCCCCGTGTCGCCCATCTGCCAAAAATTATCTTTTTCATCAAGCCGAGCCAATCTATTTTCGGACACCCCCATGTCGTTGTGCCACAGGTCATAGGCTTCTTGGTCATCCCGAAAGACCGTGACCCACAAACGATCAGCAGGGAGCACTGCCACCTTGGTGAGAAATTCCCATCCAAACGCAATGGCGTCTTTTTTGAAGTAATTTCCGAAGGAAAAGTTTCCCAACATTTCAAAAAACGTGTGATGGCGCCGCGTAAAACCCACATTTTCTAAATCGTTATGCTTGCCACCGGCTCTCATACATTTTTGAATGGAGACGGCTCGAGCATACGGACGCGAGTCCTCCCCGAGAAAAATCCGCTTAAATTGATTCATTCCCGCGTTGGTAAAGAGGAGCGTGGGATCGGCTTGCGGAATGAGCGGTGCACTGGGCACAGCCGTATGTCCTCGACTCACGAAATAGTCGAGGAAGGCCTGTCGAAGTTCAAGAGACGTGGCAATCATGGAAGTACAATCGGCATCAACAGATGATTAGCAGAAAGGCTCGAATCGCCCCACTTACGATTTGGCGCCAGCAGGTTTTTTAGCATCAGCGCGAGAGGCGGCTGCAGGCTGATCGCCTTGTGGCTTCGTCACCAAGCCATACCCCTCTCGAATTTGTGTTTCGATAGTTTCCGCCACATCGGGATTATTTTTCAAAAAGGCTTTCACGGCTTCCCGTCCTTGGCCCAATCGTTCCTCTTTGTAGGAATACCATGCCCCCGCCTTATCAACAATCCGACGTTCAACCCCAAGATCGACCAGTTCCCCTACTTTGGAAATCCCTTGGGCAAACATGACATCAAATTCAGCCTGTTTGAAAGGCGGGGCCATTTTATTTTTCACAACTTTGACGCGCACTCGGCTGCCCATCACATCCTGCCCTTCCTTGATCGATTCAATACGACGAATATCCAACCGGACGGAAGAATAAAATTTTAAGGCATTGCCACCTGTGGTGGTCTCTGGACTGCCAAACATCACCCCAATTTTCATCCGAATCTGGTTAATAAAGATCAAGGAGGTTTGCGACTTAGAAATGGCACCGGTCAATTTCCGTAATGCTTGGGACATCAAACGAGCCTGCAAACCCATATGTGAGTCGCCCATCTCCCCTTCAATTTCAGCTCGAGGCACAAGGGCCGCCACAGAATCCACGACAATGATATCCAACGCCCCACTCCTCACCAATGTTTCGGCAATTTCCAAAGCCTGCTCGCCTGTATCGGGTTGGGCTACCAACAGGTCATCGGTTTCGACACCCAATTTTTTGGCGTAGGAAATATCCAACGCATGTTCGGCATCAATAAACGCGGCCGCGCCCCCAGCTTTTTGGGCTTCTGCAATGGCATGTAAACACAAGGTAGTCTTTCCAGAAGACTCGGGGCCATAGATTTCAATAACTCGGCCTCTCGGTAACCCACCAATCCCTAAGGCGATATCGAGAGTCAACGAACCAGTCGACGTCACCGGAACATCTGCAGAGATGTCAGCTCCACCCAATTTCATGATCGCCCCTTTGCCAAATTGCTTTTCAATTTGGGTCAGGGCCAAGTCTAAGGCTTGTTTTTTTCCGTCTTTGGCGGGCTCTTTTTGTGAGGCAGTGCGATCGGCCATTGGTATTCCTTTGGTTCAATATCAGTGAAAAAAGGGTAGTCTATCTTACCCGACGTACCCAAACAGGTAAATGCTTTTCTTCGACCTTCGCCTTATCGTTCTGGGGTGTTTCCTGATAAGCGCACAGTCCCAAGTGGCGTATAGGTGGCCCCGGAAGAATCAAGGTCACTTTGAAAAAGCAAAAACCCCTCGATAGTTAATGTGCCTAACGGTTGATCAGTTTGCAAAATCCCGTTTTCCACAAGAGCAGCCCCAACGATAGCATTCTCACGTTTAATCCGTGCTAGGGTCAGATGCGGATGATAGGGTTTGTCTGCGAGAGGAAAACCGAGGGAATCCAATGCTGCTTCAATTTCAAAAACCAACGCCTTTAAACCTTGCGTCATTCCGGTTACGCCTACCCAGAAAATTCTGGGACGGTTCACATTGGGGAAGACGCCCAATCCTTGCAGGTTAATTGAAAACCCGTTTTGCTTCTTTCCTATTGGCTCAAGGACAGACAAGAGTTGGGAAATACGTGAGGGCTCAACATACCCTAAAAATTTCAGGGTCAAATGAATGGATTCAGGCCGAACCCAGTTGATCGGTGGTAGTGTTGCTTGGAGTTGTTGTTGTAAGAAGACAATTTTCTCTCGTATATCGGACGAGAGTTCTACGGCTAAAAACACTCGGATCATACTAGTAGCATTAGCCATTTTCTTGAAGCACGTAGCGGCGAATCATATTGAGGGCCGATTGAGATGATCGAAATTTAATCTCTATACGATCTCCCCAAAACTGACAGCGGTGTGACTGGGTACCTCGTGGCCCATCAATTGCCATATAGACAAGACCCACCGGTTTCTTGGTAGATCCCCCGCCTGGCCCCGCAATCCCTGTGACACTCACCCCAAGATCCACGTGGCTTTTCGCGCGAATACCCTTGGCCATGGCTTCTGCCACCTCCGCGCTCACGGCTCCATATTTTCGCAAGAGCGCAGGAGAGACCCCCAATAATTCTTGTTTTGCCTTATTGCTATAGGTCACAACGCCACGATCTAAGTAGGTGGAACTCCCTGGGACGTCTGTTAAGCGATGGGCAATGAGTCCCCCCGTACAGGATTCCGCCAACGCAAGAGTCCAATGGTGTGAAGATAATAATTGCCCCACCACCATTTCCATGGCTTCTTCACCTTCAGAAAACAGCCAAGGCTCTAAGGCCGTCCGAACCTGTTGTATGAGGAAATCGCCATCTGGAAAAACTTTGGACCTTATTGATTTTATTGCTTTCGGATTTTTCGTGCGCCAACAACTCAGCGTCACTTTTACCCCTTTCGTCGACGCCAACAAACCCAGGGCAATCGCTGAAGACTGCTGAAATAGCGGAGAGACGAGTCGTTGAATATCTGTTTCTGGCAAACCCATGGTATTGAACGCATGCGTCCAAAGAAAGGCTGTATCCTGAAATTTTCTTTTTAGAATGGGCCGGACCTGTCGCTCCATCATTTCCCGCGCCTCTCTTGGCACACCCGGCACCACAAACACATGGGCTTGTCCCTCCTGCACATAAAACCCTGGCGCCGTTCCAACAAGATTGTCTAAGACCATTGCCCCGTTCGGAATAAGGGCTTGCCTGGCCAACAAGGGCGTGACTAGCCGACCTCGACTTTGCACTTGTCTCTTCAGTATCTGCATGGCTTTTCGACGCACAGCGAGTGGGCGCCCAAATGTGGCTGCGACTGCCTCACGTGTACGATCATCGACGGTGGACCCGAGGCCTCCGGTTATCACCACGACATCTGATTTTTGGGAAGACGAGCGGAGAGTCATTTGAATATCTCGGAGTTCATCACTCAGGGCCACCTTTTTAGTCACCTGAATTCCGCAATCTGCCAACATATCAGCAATGAAAAGTGAATTGCTGTCGACTCGCCCCCCATGAAGTAATTCAGAGCCGATTGCGAGAATATCTGCTCGTAAAGTTTTCATGGTCTGGAAGCCCCGAATTCCATAACAAGGCCCTTATTTAGGGAATAGTGGACAGGTCCAACTCAAACCGGATCTCTCCCCCTGCGCCGGGAAAGACGAACAAGGTAATTAATGATTCTGGCTTAATGGTCCCATAAGGAAATTCACCGACAATTTTTGCCCGATAGACAGAAATACTTTGATTATGCCCCACCTCTCGTGCTCGCGCATCAAAGCGAATACGCTTGGGCTTCACGACCTGTTGCCCCTGCTTGATAAGCAGGTAACTGTCTCGCGCAAAATCTGGAGAATCTCCAAAGACCGTTACCACAACCTGTAACGCATCTTCCGCTAACACTCGCTCAATATCCTGATCGGTTGGCTGTTCCCCACGTAAGGCAAAATGTCCGGCCATGACAGCCAAACCACTTATTTTGGTGACCAAAAACCCCGCTGGTTCGAATTTTTCGGTTGCCCCAAAATGCCAATATAGTTCATTAGGTGGTCGGTGTTGTTGCGCAAAATTCCTCCCTCTTTTCAGCGCTAGATTTACCTCCTTTTCAGCTGGATGCGGTACAACTGCCCGCACAGGTTGTACTGAGGATACGACCCAAATACCTGCTATACCCAACCACCACCAATTTCTCGGTATATTAAGTTTCACTTTAACTTTAGCTCTATCTGATCACATTTTTTAATCTTATCAACCCTCTAGAATACGCACATGATACCCATTTTTTTTTGAATCAATAAAACTCTTCGAGAAGAGTTTCGCAATTGGCCTATTAAGTGTAAAATTTCAGAACAAATCCGCATTGACAAGATTATAGCGTCGATGGTAATACCTTCACTTTTAGATTTAAGTCATTAAAAATACACGGGTTTTTCTTAGCAGGGGGAGGTTCCACTATGGCCGGTGCCGAAGAGGCTGCCAAACAACAGTTCGTCAATTTTAGTTTTTATAAAGTCGACCCCTTGTGGCGTCGCCTTCCCAAAGAACAGCGCGACCAGGGCAAGCAAGAATTTGTTCGCGCGGCTGAAGAATATCTTGGCAAGGTCATTGTTGTCCCTTATACCACTACAGGTATTCGAGGTGATTGCGACTTTTTGTTGTGGCGCATTAGTTATGACTTGGAAATGTTCCAAGAAATGAGCTCAAAACTGTTGGCTACCGGCTTGGGCCAATATCTTACCAATCCCTACTCATACCTTTCCATGACAAAACGATCCATTTATGTTGATAACCATGTCCATGAAGGACAAGAAAGCCGAAGATTAAAGATTTCTCCAGGCCGGGCCAAATATATCTTTGTCTATCCCTTTGAAAAGACCCGCGAATGGTATTTGCTCACGAAAGCTGCTCGACAGGGGATGATGGATGAACATATTGAAATTGGCCACAAATACCCTTCCGTCAAGCTGAATACGACGTATTCCTTTGGATTGGACGATCAGGAATTTGTGGTGGCCTTTGAAACTGATTCCCCACAGGATTTCCTGGACTTGGTGATGGAATTGCGATCCACGGAAGGCAGCCGTTATGTTAAACGGGACATCCCCATTTTTACCTGCATTATGAAAAGCATCAAGGAAGTAGTGGAGACGTTGGGAGGGTAATACTTCCAGAGCCATTGAACGTTACTCAGCATAATCTCCATATTGAGCACTGGCTATGTAAACCATAGCCAGTGTTTTTTTTTACCTCAGTTTTGGTAACAAAATGATCCTTATACTTCATTTCTCTGGTCCTGTTTTTCCCGACTTTTGGGTTATGGCCAAACCTCTGACAGATCAGTTCAGCTAGAAAGTGATCTTTTGACAGCCCTTCAAATGGTGTGCTATCACAACCCCATGATTTCTGGTTAGTTTTCAAGGATACCGATGGACGAAGAACAAAATATTTTATTTGTGCGCCGTGAGCCAGATGGGGCGGTCACTCTATATGTCGACGAAGATTGGGCGGCCGAGCGAGGTGCCAACGTCTCTGAACTAGTCAAAGTTCCAGTTCCGAGAGAACTTTACGCAAGTGGAACCGTCCAACAACTACGGGAATATGCCGCGACCTATTTAGAATCTTTGGGTGAAACCCAATCCTCATCGTAGAACCTCACCCATTAACCTAGGGAATTTTCATGTCCATTAGTATTGAATTTGAGCATATCGAAACAGCGCTGAAGGCCCTCCCCCTCCAAAGTCGAACGATGCTTCAGCTTCTTTTACTGCAATATATAGATATGACTCAGGAAGAGATTGACTATATGGCGACGGATCAACCTGATTCACGCTTCTTAGCCGGAAAACAACCGCAAGGGAAATCGATTTCTCTGGAAGCTGTCCAAAACGTGACGTCCCGTTCGAATCAATATAAAGGGTACTACCGACAAAAACGAGAACGGCCAGGGATGCATGTCGAATTTTTAAAAGAATCTCTCGTCCTCATGGATCGAAAGATTCGCATTGTCGAACGCATGCTCCTAGAAGGTTTTTCGGCAGATGAAGAAACGATGAAAGCTGCAAGAAGTCAGGCTCCGTCGGTTCTTCTCCGTCCGGAATTTCGGAAATTGGATCGAGCTTGGGAACATGAGGAAATTCCTCAAAAGGACTATCAGAAACAACGTCTACTTCTGGAATTTCAAGCCTTATTGCGAAGGAGAGCCATCTTTCGTCGCCGCCAAAAAATTTCCGAACAGGAACTCCTGATGGCCGGAACGTCATCACTGAAAGATCATGAGATTGCACATGTTTGGGGTATCCCCCTCGGGAGCCTGGCTGGAAGAAAAGTGAAAGCCTTGGAACAATTTCTCAAGATACTACAAGGGTATCAAGACACGTCTTCACCCTCTAACGGCAATACTCAACCCCTGGACTTATGGCGGGAAACCTTTAACACCTTAGCCAAACGCCCAATTGAACGATCCCTCGTCGACTATGATGGACTGGAAAAGACCGAAGAAATCCTTATGGGAAAATTAGAAGCGTTTGTGAGTGGAGTGATGTCTGAACCCGAGGAATCTAAATTCTGGACCAGCATCACTAAGGTGAACGATACTGAATTCTCTGGCTCTTGGGCATCCCATGCACGGTCAATCCTTGCTTTTCAACGGATGCATGCCCTGATGAATGATATGGATCTTTCTGACGAGGCATTAGAGGACGAGCTGTCCGCCAAAATCCTCCCCAAACAGGCTGATGACCAAATTGCAAATGAAGAGGAAGAAAAACCAGTGGAACTTGGCGAGCAAGGCCATGGAGTCCTGAATTCCTTTATAGGAGAGCAAGACGATAAACGAAGAGGATAATCCTTGAGGACCAAGAATTACGCATAGTTAATCTACCTGCACCTACGATTGTCTCTTACTTCCGAATAACTGTTTCCATCACCCCATTGGCCCATTCAACGCTTTTCCAATACACAGAGTTGACCTTTTCAGGCTCTACGACTTGAACAGGGGATCGTTCCCATTCTCCCCGTTCAAAGGCTAGTATTCCTTCTAGGATTGAGCCTAATACCCCGTCTCCCTGGAGTAATGCCTCCAAGATCTCTGGTGCCAGGGGAAGTCCCCCAATAAGCTGGCGCATTTCACAATCAAAATATGCATCTAATATTGAGAACAATCCAACCGTAAAGCCCGGGCCTGGGTCCACTCCATAGAAAGGACAAAGCGCTTCACACATATGTGCTCGAATAAGAGCCACGCGCATGAGTTCAGACGGTTTATCACCGGTTTGTGCCAACGCCAACAATGTCGCCCATTGTCGCATACGCTCAGTCCCTACTAGCCCAATCGCTTGAGAAATTGAATCCACTGATCGAGGCAAGCCGACTGAGGCGGAATTGACAAAACGTAGCAACTGCACGCTCAAGGCCACATCATTTTTGACAAGATCTTCAAGCTCATTCAGTTCAATAGAAGGATCTTGAAGCTTAGCAAGAAGTAACACGACCGCCATGCGATTACCGGAAAGACTGACCCCTTCCAAGATTTGAGGTTTACAAAAAAAGTATCCTTGGAAATATTCGAATCCTAGGGCCAGACATTGCTCATACATTCCCTGATCCTCAACCTTTTCAGCCAACAATCGGACAGAATATTCTTTTAGCAACTCAACCTGTTGCTTGAGTTCCTCATTCGTTAGGGCTAAAACGTCCACTTTGACCAAATCGGCATGTTCCATTAAGGCACGATGTGATTCCCGCAAAATAAAATCATCTAAGGCAATTTGATAGCCATTTTTTCTAGCCTGGATAAGGGCTTGCAGGACCTCAGGTGTCGGGTCAATGGATTCTAAGACTTCTAGGATTACATTTTTTGTGGGAAGTACTTCATAATGTTGGCTCAAAAAAAAGTTGGCGGTAAGATTTAAAAATACGTGGGCACTGCCAGCAATTTGATCAATCCCTAGCTCTAAAAATGTATTAACCATGACTTTGGCAGTGGCTTCGTCCCCATCCATGATATTGGCGCTGTTGGCCATACTATCCCGATAGAGTAATTCATAGCCAAAAACATCCATTTGGCGATTGAATATAGCCTGCCGTCCAACAAGGGCAGATTGCTTTAACAGTGCCGTAGGGGTATCAGTCATGAATTTGCACGCAATGAGATAAATTTAATTTAAATAAACCGCAGGGTTTTAAGAAAAGGAATTGTCGGATGTTCTCGACCTATGGTATAGATTCGTGGCACAAGGTGTTTAAAAACACGCTTCAAAATCTTACTCATTAAATATTGGCGGTGTAGCTCAGGTGGTAGAGCAGCGGACTCATAAGCCGCGGGCCGGGGGTTCGAGACCCTCCACCGCCACCATTCTCGTCTTCGTAATTGGCCTCACTTTTCTTCTTCCCTTCTAGCCCATTCACGTTCCCTATGCATTTAGGATTGCCCACTTTTGTTAAGCTAGGGTGCGCCTACAGGAACGTTTTCGCTTACAGACCTAGAAGAAGATGAAAGCGAGTCTAGGCTCCCTATGGTTTCTGCTTTCCGAGGGATTTCAATCAGAATAGTTGTCCCTTTGTTGGGTTGACTCTGGACCTTCAGGCGTGCCCCAACATCTTTCGCTCGAAGAGCCATATTCCCCAATCCATGTCCCTGAGCCCCCACGAGGTCAAATTCAAAACCTTTTCCATTATCGGAAACCTCAAATGTTATTTGGGATTCCGAAACCTTAACAAGAACTTTTCCCGTTTTTGCGTGAGAATATTGCACACTATTTTTGATGGCCTCGCGTAAAATATGCAATAGTTCGGCCCCTTGATCATAAGAAATTGAGTCCTCGATTGCCGGATCAACCTGAACCATAATTGGGAAAGTCCCTTCTTTGCTCATATCTTCCACGAGCGTTTTTAGGGCAATCTCAAATTTACTCCCTAATAGTACCCCGCCTTTGAGATCCTCCAAAAATACCTGTAACATTTTTGCCATCTCGGAAATTTGTTCAACGATAAAGTTCGTGGGTTTCCCCACTTCCATGGCAATTTGGACTTGTCTCAATGTTCGATAAATCCGATCATGAAATTGACAAATAATAACATTCCGTTCCTCAATGACCTCCAACAGTTCTTTATTGCGTTGTAAGATTTTCAAAATGGGGGACAACACCACAATGCCACCCAACATCAAGGTTGCTACCAGGAAACCCAACATTTCCTTCAACACATTCAGCACAGGTGGAGGGAGCTCCACGAACTGAAGATACAGCCCATAGGTTTGTTGCATCGCCAAAACACTAACAGCCAAGCCTAAGAGATTCCACGCCAAGGCTTTTTCAGTCTCCCGCACTCGCAGAATCAATACCGCAACCGTACACCAATGCATAATACACGTGCCGATTACGATCCAAAAGGCAATTGAGTCACTACGCATTCAGGATTCCTTTTCCTGATACCCCATTGAAGGCTCGCTATTCATGTTGATTGCATTCAAGAATCAGGGCCAGACCGCTTTCAATGCTTTTCCCAAATGAACTTGGATTTCCCTGACAGCTTTCTCACAATTCAGACGCTTACCCTCACTTCCCCTTTGCTCACATCCAGAGTGGGGAATTATCAATATACAATTGTGCAGTATCGTTTTACTTGTCGGATATTATCGCCCTCCTCTTAAGATCTATCAGACAGTGAAAAACTCAACAATTTTAATCTCGTCGCCCTCCTGAAAGAACCTTTCCTAGGCTTCTTGCCTATACCACAAACTCTCACAATCTCCTGTATTTGAATAATTTCCTACACTCCCTTTGAGGTATTTACGGCCTCCATCGCCTCCTTCAGACTTCTTACAACATTCAAGGAGGCTTCATGCGATTTGCTCTTTTTTTGATCTTTGGCCTATTTCTCTGGGCGGGAACCATTTCCATTAAATACCCACAGCAACCTTCCTCCTCAGTCATTGCATCATCGGGACACACCTGTACAGGGAAATCCCATGGCGATCGCCTGTTAGCCTCTCTCAAGATGGGGACCATTACGAATATTCATGATAATGGCCAAATCTTAACTATTGGCCTTTCACCACAATGGAAGGAGTTTCCCTCGAGCGTGCAACAAAAAACCTACGACACCGTCGTCTGCTATGCCCACTCACAGCATCGACCCTTTCAGTTTCTTGTTTCTCAAAAAATGTAGAATTTTAGAAATGAAGGAAGGCGGTTGGATTTCTCAGGAGGGAGGTTGAGCTTCCCGAAGGCATTCTTGATAATATTCGTTTAACATCTCAGCACCATTTGTATCGACCAGAACAAGCTGGCGTTGATCATGAGTATTGGCCCAGTAGAGATACCGAATCATGTTGGTTGTCCCGACCTCAATATGCATTTCCCTTCCATGTCCATCTGCAAACGTTGATTCCTGTTGAATATTTTTTCGCGGAAGCGCCACATAGATACCCTCCGCAGAAGGACGGTGATTTTCATAACCTAGCATTGAATCATTCTGAAAAACCTCACGGAGATTGCCCCAACAGCTTTGAAGAAATTCCTCAAACTCTCCATCTGCCAGATGTCTGACTTTTTCAAGTAATTGTAAAATGAGATTCCTTTCCTTTTCACTCCCAAGCAATAACCCGCGAAGGCCGGAATCGGTCTCGCACAATCCCCATGCCAGTGCTTCCTCCCATACACCAAATCGAAAAGTCCATGGTCCATAGGTCACATGTTGCCCACGGATAACCTCCTGATGTTCACTAGAATCGAATGCTCTACTCATTCGCTCAGCCAAGACACCTACACATCGATACAGGGTCTCACCTTCTTCATAGTAGGGAGCTTCCTTCCATGCATATGGTTCAGGAACGAGGCCTCGAGATACTTCATATAACGGCCCATCAATTATTGATTCGCCCAATTCGCAATAAGAACAGGGAACTGGATCACAAACGAGAAAAAGGTTTCTCGCACACAATGCACGCTGAAAAAATATCCGCCGACCAAGATTCCATGTCTTTTCCACACACATCATTCGCCCAGCAGGAGATAACGCGCTGAGCAAAAACTCAAAACGCCTGTTGAGCCCTGTCAAATTTTCAAGTTTTTCTTGTCGAGAAAGATCATTTCCCCGTTCAAACGTTTGCCAACTTCTGCTAGGCAAGCCTGGTTCTCGTTCAGACTGCAACAGGGCTTGTGTCGAAAGAATACAGTCATAGAAATTACCAGGTGAAATACCCAAGTCCTGGCTCACGCTAAACTGCACATTAGAAAGATGGCGCTTTTTTGCTTCACCTTGTGCTATTTCAATGGACCGAGCCGACCGATCAATCCCCACAAATTGTACATTGGGATGTTGTTCCGCAAAAAAACATGTCAGAATTCCTACGCCACATCCAAAATCTAAGACATGTTCTGCCGATGAAAGCCGTGGGGATAAAAGCAATCCGATTTGTCGGAAATAGTCGAAGCGTTGAGAATACAGGACGGAAAGAAGAGGGGAAGTGGCTAGCAAATCATAGAATTGAATATCGGCTTCTTCATTTTCACCACCTTGTCGCTGCTCGACCAAGGACTGTAACACCTGCAAGCTTTGCGTAGACAACGTGGCGCGCTGCCACTCATAATAGGAAGCTTCATCATGGAATTCTCGCAGCCCCCATGACTTCAAATAATGGGTAACTGTCGCATCGAATTCCTGGGAAACTTTCCCTCCATCTTTCATCACAAGTATATTCAAGGAAATCGATTCAGATCGACTTCGAAGTATTGATTAAAACTTCGAAGATAACATCATGGCATCTTCATAAGCCGTTGGGACGGGATGCGGCTGCTGAAGTTGCCCGGTCCCAAGTACCATGTATTTTTCCATCGTCAGCTTGGCCAGCGTCAGAGGCCCACGTGCATGCAGCCGCCGACTATTGGTCCCAAGTTCTGGGCCTAGACCAAATTGCTCTCCCCCATTCAGGCGCGTCGAGGCATTAATGAATACTGCACTTGAATCGACCTCACGAGCAAACTGCATGGCAAAAACATAGTCTCGGGTCACAATCGTGTCTGTATGTCCTGGAGCATATTTGGCAATATGATCTAAGGCTTCTTGCCGATCTTGTACGACCTTTATATTCATGGTCAGGGACTGAAATTTTTTGTCCCAATCTGCTGCATCGGCATCCTTAATCCCTAAATGCCCGGTCATCTCCAGCACGCCCAACATCGATACTGTTTTGGGACAACCATTTAACACCACACGATATTCCTGAAGCAGTCGTCGAGTGAGCCCAGGCAAAATATGCCGGGAGACATTCCGATGCACCAAAACCGTATCCATGGCATTCGCTGCCGTAGGGGACTGAACTTTTGCATTTACTACAATCGTTTGGGCGAGCGGAATATCAGCATCCTGATCTACATACACATGACACAACCCACCATCAAATCCAATCACCGGAACCCGAGCATGCTCGACAATTCCATTGCGCAAGCTCGCCCTGCCCCGTGGAATCACAGCCTGTACATATTGAGGCTGACGCGCCATTTCCAACGCGGCCTCAGGAGCCCCTCGGTCTATAAAAACTAGGGCACCTTCTGGTACGCCTTGGCCCACCGCTGCTTCATTGAGACAACGGAACAACGTCCCGTTGGTGTGCAACCACTCAGGCCCACCTCGATAGATACAGACATTATTTGTTTTCACACACATCCCCAAAGACTCAACCGTCATCATGGGTCCCATGTCTGAAATCACCCCTAAAACGCCAATGGGAGCACGAACGGTATGAACTTGCATCCCATCTGGCGTCATCCAGGCCTGGCTCATCTCTCCCACTGGATCCGGAAACGCCAGATAATCAAGCAGGGTCTCGACCATGTGCTGGATGTCATCTTCATTGATGCGAATACGTTCAGCAGCTTGCCGATGAGCTTGCTGCCCCTCCTCTCTTGAAATCTCCCCAAGATCTCGCTCATTGGCTTCAAGAATATCCTTTGATTGAGCAGTTAATGCATCAGCCATCGCTTGTAATACTTGATTTTTCTTTTGAGAGGATAAGGTGGCCATTGGACGAGCCACAGCCTTCGCTTGTTTCAATAAACCTTGTACATATAGCTTTACAGGGACCTCAACCATATTTCTACGCTCCTTAATATCACAAAAAATGAGGAAAACCGCATTGACTATAGCCATGGGGTCTCATAGAGTCAAAAGGCAGTAGTCATTGAGGCACAGCTTGCTTTTCAAGAGAAATAAGACATACATGACCAAGGAATAAAAACACGACTATAAGAAAATCGGCAGAATTAAGGTTGAATGGGTTTTTCTCCTATGCTAAAGTTGGTCGGTTTAGGTCTATCCTATTAAATTTACGTATAATTCATGAATGACTCTTCACTTGGTATAACCTGCCTGACTAGACAATCTTGCCTTATTGTCTCCTGCCGGTCCCATTTGAACCAACACACTCACTCAACCGTTCTGACAAAGATTACATTTTAGTGTTAATCCATATTTTCCTGAAAGGGGGTGGGAAAGTCCGCTATGGTCACGATTAAATCGTTATTGGAAGCCGGAGTTCACTTTGGACATCAAACCAATCGATGGAACCCAAAGATGAAACGATACATTTTTGGTGAAAAAAATGGCATCTATATTATTGACTTGCAAATCACCTTGCAATGCTTCCAGAAAGCCTATGAATTTACGCGAGATGCGGTAGCCGCAGGCGAATCGGTCTTATTTGTTGGGACCAAACGTCAAGCGATGGATATTGTGCAGAATGAAGCGAATCGTTGCGGAATGTTTTTCGTCAATCAACGATGGCTTGGTGGCATGCTCACCAATTTCCAAACGCTGCGCAAGAGTATTGCCCAACTCAAAAAATTGGAAGCTGCGGAAACAGACGGAACCTACGAGGGGTACAAGAAAAAAGAAATTGTCAAAATGAAAAAAGAGCAAGTCAAATTAGAAAAATACCTGAGTGGCATCAAGGATATGAAAGATATTCCAGGCTGCATCTACATTTTAGACACGCGTATTCAACATATCACGGTCAAAGAGGCCAATCGATTGGGTATCCCAGTGATTGCTCTCGTTGACACCAACTGTGATCCTGAAGGCGTTGATTTTCCCATTCCTGGTAATGATGATGCGATTCGTTCACTTAAGTTATTTACGGCCCAAATTGCCGATGCCTGCATTGAAGGCACTGAACTACGCCAAAAGCGCAAAGAATCAGCCGCCAATGGCGACGGATTCCTTCCCGAACCATCAGGATCCGGGCCTTCAGAGATTATGGCCCCAGAAAATGCACAACCTGCCTAAGAGTTGTGCGTTCAGAGTTTGATCATCCACTTACATTTCATGGTAGGAGAGTATGCGTATGTCTAGCTTGAGCGCCTTGGTAAAAGAATTGCGAGGAAAAACCGGGGCTGGAATCCTTGATTGTCAAAAAGCCTTACAAGAGACGGGAAGTGACATCGAAAAAGCCATTGATCTCTTACGGCAAAAAGGGCTAGCTGCGGCTCAAAAGAAAGCTGGACGGGAAACCAAGGAAGGCCTCATTTCTTCGTATATCCATGCCGGCTCAAAAATTGGTGTCCTCCTTGAAGTCAATTGCGAAACGGACTTCGTCGCCCGAAATGAAGAATTTCAGGCCTTTGTCAAAGAAGTTGCATTACAAATTGCCGCCTCTGAACCTGCCTTCGTTAAACGAGAAGAAATCCCTGATGACTTGATTCAACGGGAAAAGAATATTTATCTCGCTCAAGTCAAAGAATCCGGCAAACCTGAAGCCGCATGGGAAAAGATCGTAAATGGTAAACTAGAAAAATTCTACCAAGTGCAATGCTTATTGGAGCAAGGCTTTATCAAAGACCCGAAGCTGACCATTCAAGACCTGGTTTCTCAAAAAATAGCGAAGCTCGGCGAAAATATTTCGATTAGCCGATTCACGCGCTACCAACTTGGCCAAGACTAATGCCCCTCAAATACCGCCGAGTCCTCTTAAAAATAAGTGGAGAAATGTTAGCCGGCGATCAAGAATACGGCATCCAACCTTCTGTTTTAGACCAACTTGCGAGTGAAATTGCCGACGTTATGACCCTGAACGTTGAAGTGGCTATTGTCATTGGTGGTGGGAATATTTTTCGAGGCCTCGCAGCAAGCGCATCGGGAATGGAACGCGCCTCTGCAGATTACATGGGGATGCTCGCGACGATGCTCAACGCGTTGGCACTCCAAAATGCCTTAGAAAAATGTGCTATTCCAACCCGGGTACTTTCTGCCATTGAAATGCGCCAATTATCCGAAGGCTATATACGTCGTCGAGCTATTCGACACCTTGAAAAAAAACGCGTGGTCATTTTCGCTGCAGGGACCGGCAACCCCTACTTTACGACGGACACCGCTGCTGCACTTCGTGCCATGGAAATCGGAGCTGATGTCATCATGAAAGGGACCAAAGTAGATGGCATCTATGATGCGGATCCCGTCACTACGCCAACAGCCAAGCGTTTCACCGAACTCCCGTTTTTGTCGGTCCTCAACAAAAGCCTGAAAGTCATGGATGCGACGGCTATTACCCTATGCATGGATAATGATCTCCCGATTATCGTCTTTAATCTTACCTCACCCGGAAACGTCCGAAAGATCTTGGAAGGCGAGCCTATCGGCACCATTGTTTCAAAAAACGCCTGTATCAACGAATAGAGGGACGATCATGAGCGATCCAACCATTCAAAAGGTGAAACAACAGATGGACGGGGCCATTGAGCACCTCAAGAGAGAATTTGCCGGCCTTCGAACCGGGCGGGCCTCGTTGGGCCTTCTCGATCACATTAAGATCGATTACTACGGGACCCCAACTCCCCTGAAACAAGTAGCAAACTTGGGGATCCCCGAAAGCCGATTGATCACCATCCAGCCGTGGGACATTTCTCACATTAAAGAAATTGAACGTGCCATTATCAGTTCGGACCTAGGCCTCATGCCATCAAATGACGGCAAACTCATCCGGCTTCCCATTCCGCCCCTCAGCGAAGAACGACGAAAAGATCTCGTCAAGCTCAGCAAAAAATACGGAGAAGAAACCAAAGTCCAAATCAGGGGATTCCGTCGAGACGGCAATGATGAACTGAAACGGCAGCAAAAAGACAGCACGATTACCGAAGATGATCTTCGCCATTTAGAAAGTGAAAACCAAAAATTGACGGATGCATTTATTCATACCGTCGATGAACTCATCAAGAAAAAAGAGGAGGAAATACTCTCGATCTGAGGATTGCGCTGTGACTGTTCCCCCAACTTCCCCATCTCTACCTTCTCCCGTACCACGTGCCCCACTCACTGTTTGCATTCATTTAGACGTCCTACTGGCGAATTTCCAAAAAATTTGTCAATTCGTGCCTCCCACCACGAAGATTCTTCCCATCATTAAAGCTGACGCCTATGGGCACGGAGCTGTTCCCGTCGCACAAGCCTTAGAGGCTTTACCCATTTTTGGATTTGGTGTGGCATCGGTCCCCGAAGGTATCCGCCTTCGACAGCACGATATTCAAGCACCTATTATTATCATGGGGCCACTCTTAAGGGATCATTTGCCTGATATCATTCATCATCAATTAACGCCAGTCATTTCTCATCACGATATCTTTGAGCAACTTCTTAACCAACTCCCGACTGATACAAAGCCTTTTCCTTTTCATCTCAAAATAGACACCGGCTTACACCGATTGGGGTTTGAGGCCAAGGAAGCGCTGAAATTAATGGCCTCCCTCGATTCAACACCAACGGTCCGGCTACAAGGCCTCTTAACACATTTTGCCGACGCGGATAATCCCGACCCGAGTCTCACAAATCAACAGCTTCAACAATTCCAGGTAATTATCCGGCAAATCCAAGAATTAGGAATCACTGTGCCTCTTTTTCATATGGCCAATAGCGCCGGCATTCTTTTTCATCCAACGTCACATTTGGGGATGGTTCGCCCTGGCATCATGCTCTACGGCTATGCACCGGGCCACGAAATCCAAACATCTCCCATCCAACTTCAGCCCGTGATGCAAGCCACAACCTATATCGCACACCTCCGCTCACTAGAACCCGGCGAAGTCGTAGGATATAACGCCCTGTTTCGCACAAGGCGCCTTTCACAGATTGCGGTCTTGCCAGTCGGCTACACCCACGGGTTCCCTCGACACCTCACAGGCACGGGCCATGTCCTCATTCATGGCACACCAGCACCCATCATTGGCAAGATCTGTATGGATATGATGATGGTGGACGTCACGGACGTCCCACACCCAACAATTGGGGAAGAAGTCGTGTTGTTAGGGAGGCAGGGGGAAATGGAGATTACGGCTCAGGACTATGCCGATTGGTTGAATACGATTCCCTATGAAATTCTCTGCGGCATAGGAGGAAAGGCCAACCGAACCTATCCCACATCCGATGAGACTCAATACCCAAGATGAGAGGTCACTTACATTGCTGGGGAGTGCTCCTACTCGATTAGAGTCTAAGAGCACCCACCCACAAAATTGGAAATGCGTACCCTAGGAAGAGGTTTTCAAACTTCGGTTTAACTGTTTCTCCACGCTGGCCACTTTTCCAGCTAAACGCCCAGTGTGCCCTTGTCGATAATCCACTTTCATCACACAAGAAATACGCGGACAATCTTCCTTCATGCGTTCGTAGCATTGTTTCACGACACCTAACACGTCATCCCATTCACCTTCTAACACCGTGCCCATGGGATTCAATCGATAGTCCACTCCACTTTTATCAATAATGTCCAATGAACGCGAAACATATTTACTCACACTCTCCCCTTTCCCAAGCGGAGACATACTAAATTCCAGTAAGACCATCAGCCACCTTCCTTTCCAACTTGCTCTACTTCCACCTCATCAGACAACTTCCAGGAATTGGGATATTGCAAAGAACCGGCTAGCGCAAACCCATTCACCGCCTCAAGCAACCGATCACGCCGACGACGATCACTGGCCTCGGTTTTCCTCAATTCTTCACGCAATGCCCCTAACCAATCCAAAAATTGATCAAACTCTTCATCAAAAACCGCCTCAAGATTTTCACGGAGTACCCGAGCTAATGCTGGAGCAGTCCCACTGGTACTAATCGCTATACGCAAGGGACCCCGTTTCACGAGGGCGGGCATCAGAAGGGTGGAATATTCTGTTTGGTCCATCGACCACACTAAAAAATTCTCGGTCTTGGCCATTTCATACAAGGATTTAGCCAAGGCCAAATCGTCCTTCACAACATTTAGAATTAACACACAATCCTGAGCATCTGTCGCACGAAAACTGCGTCCACGATGAATAATTTTCCCTGAAGCCGTAAGTTTACGCAAATCCACATGCAAGGTGGGATGCACCACCGTGACTTTCGCTCCAGCATCCAACAGACGCGTAATTTTCTCAACCGCTTCCTCGTCACCGCCTATTACCAAACATTGGCGCCCATCTAGATCGAGGGTTCCTTGAAACCCAGCGTTATGACTCATAAAAATACCTCCTTCATAAACTTTGTATAATACCCAAGATACATTGTGGAAGAAAATAGGAAACTCGTTCCTGTTGGCAGGATCGATCGAGAATCATGAGCGCCAATCACTTAGATCCAAGGAAAGGGCCCGCTAATGAATGTTCAGAAAATTCTGCGATGAGAATCGTAGAGAAGGAATACCGAAGGCACAATCGCCAATCAACCAATAGCTTGCTGCAACCCTTCCGAACTTTGAACACCCAATGATTCATAAATCTTGAGTGTCGCTTTGGATTTATTCAATGTATAAAAATGAATGCCTTTGACCTTATTATCAATCAAATCACGTACCTGTTCCGTGGCCCAATGAATACCCACATGTTCAGCAGCCGCATCGTTTTCGGCTCGATCCATCCACCGCAAGAGTTTGGCCGGGAATCGCGCCCCTAAGGCCAATTCTGACATACGCGCCATCCCCTTCCTGGAACTAATAGGCATAAGGCCTGCAATGATAGGAATTTTAATACCCGCGACTTCGCAGCGCTCACAAAAATCATAAAAGTCCCGGTTATCAAAAAATAGTTGAGTACAAATATAATCAGCTCCGGCATCGACTTTGCGTTTCAGATTATCCATTTCAACTAAGCGATTCGGTGTTCCAGGGTGCCCCTCCGGAAATCCCGCGACCCCTACACCCATTGCAGGAAATTGGTGTTTGATAAATTCGACTAAATCTGAGGCAAAGGGGAACCCATGCTTGGGAATCTCAACCGTGGTAGCCCCCTGAGGAGGATCTCCACGCAAGGCCATAATATTAGAGATGCCATTCTCCTGATATTTGGCTAAAATTTGATGAATCTCTTCGCGCACCGACCCCACACACGTTAAATGAGACACAATGGTCAAATCGGTTTCCCTTTGGAGCTTCACCACCAAATCATGGGTGCGTTCGCGAGTCGTGCCCCCTGCTCCGTATGTCACACTCACGTAGGCCGGTTTTAACGGCATCAAAGCAGAAATCGATTGAAAGAGCTCATCAGAGGCCCGCTCGGTTTTTGGAGGAAAAAACTCAAAACTAATGGCGGGATTATGATGCTGCAACACTTCTGAAATATGCATAGCCTTACCTTAGTGGTCTCCTCACGTTTTGTCTAGTTGTGCGGTCGGCAAAGTCGCATGAAAAATCATGGTTGCAGGCCACACACCCCAGCGCAAAAGCAGAGAGCCGAGTAATACCAACAAGGCAAAGACCGACAAGACGTGCCACCCAGATAATTCACCTGTGGCAAATGGAATGTGATGGGCAAAAAGTGTGTCCCCAAATGTTTTATACCGAATAATACCCATGAGGACGAGAGTAATGGCCACATTCCCTAATCCAGCCCAAACCAACCCTTTAACATGCGGAACCATGAACGAGGCATTTAAGAAGACCAGGGCGAATAACGCCGCCGTCAGACTCACAAAAAAGATAATGGACGTCAAGGTCGTTCCCTCAATCAAGACCATTTGCGGTCTTTCCTGTAAAAGGAGAAAGAGCCAAGGCCCGATCAACATTTGGGGAACCAGGCCGGATAAGATCCACCCCATCCCATATCGAATAATATCGGGCGAACTTGTCCTCGAATCAGAGTCTTGCGGCCGTGGCTGAGACTCGGGCGTTAACGTTCCGAATAGACCCAAGCCCGCGACCACCATCCCTCCAGTCACCATGGCTGAAAAAAGGAGATGAAAACTCTTGGGAATAATCCTGTACCATTCCCATTGAGCCAAACTTCCTAAAAACCACCCACCAGACACGGACCCCACATTCGCCATCGCATCCCACCGCCCAATCCACATCAAGCCTGCCCACAAAAATAGAATCATGGCACAGGTCATCATCAGGCCACTCGGATTCTGCTGTTGCCGAACCTGTTGCTGAAGACGCCAAAGGCAGAGCAATCCCAAGAGATATCCGCAAATCTCCTCATAACTCCATGGCCCCTGAGCCAAATGGGCTTCAGGGAGGGTATACCCTAGAATCCAGGGAACCACGATCCCCACGACAGCCAACATGACAGCCAGCGTCGCCGTGAGACGGTAGGATAGAATACAGAGAAACTGACTAAGCCCAGCATCTAGCGCTCCCCCGACCATGCGTTGAAACGCAAGAGTACCCAAGCCAATGAGTGTCAGCCCCAGTGGCAAGAGCACACGCCACACATCTAACACGCTAAATAACAACAATCCATCAAGCATCATAAGCCTTTAGTTATAAGCAAAAAAGCTTGCCGAATAGACACGACTCCTTACTGCAAACTATAGAATCACTGGTCTACAAGACAAAATACAATATTATCCAGGGGTCCCCAACGTCTTGTCATATCATTCAATGAGTGTATTACCACAATTCGCCTAGGAACAGACAATGGATGAAATCTTAAACACCTCGCCTGAAAGACTCATTCGATATTAGGTCAGTACGATCCTACTCCTTCTTATATTGAAGAAGCCCGAACGTACTTACAAGCGTTAGAAGGAAACTCTGGCTGGATGCGCCTTCAGTAAGGCCACAGATCATCGTTCAGCTCCCCGAACCTGGTCGGATCAATTTAATGCTTCGCCTTCGCTAGTCCTCCATCGGGTCATGAGCCCCATATCTCATGACCCAGCCAACCTCACCACCACTAGCAGATCACAGAATTTTTCTTTTTTCGCCCGTCTCCCATGTAGTTCCACACTCAGTCGCTAGGCAAATTTTCCCTAGTTGCCAACAGCCTCTCCCTTGACTTGCGCAGAGCCAGTAATATTTTATAATGAAGAAGTTCCACATCCCGATTACATGCATTCACAGAGCACCAAGTCTAACCTAAAAAGAATAGTTTTCTTGCTGGGAGGTTTTATCTCTAGCCCTTCAAGAAGCCATTTTGTATGAAAATACACCAAGCACCCATGCTACAGACCATCATGGGCCTGGCCCTAATTTGGTGTATGCCAATCTTGGCTTCGAACGCAAACGACACGCAAGAAAAACACATAATCGGCTGGATTGAAAAGGTGGAGATTCTCCCAGAAATCTTTTCCCTTTCGGCAAAAATCGACACAGGAGCCGATCACTCATCGCTGAACGTCATCAATCCCACAGAATTCATGAAGGGCCAGGAGAAATGGATTCGCTTTTCCATCGCCTTTGAGGAAGAAGAGACGGTGACGTTAGAAAGACCCATCATGCGCTTCGCACGCATCAAACGAAAGGGAGCACCGGGACAAAGACGTGCGGTCGTCCTATTTAATCTCTGCGTGGGAACCCTGTATAAAAAAAACGTGCCCGTGAATCTTGCCAACCGCACAGGATTTAAATATCCCATGCTCATTGGCCGAAGTTTCCTCAAAGGTTCAGCTATCGTGGATTCATCTCTGACGTTGAGTCAATCACCCTCCTGCATGGTTCACTAATCCCTTTTGAATAGCCGTCATCTCTACATTCTTCCCGTGTGTTTGGCATTAAGCGGGCTTGGGCTCTTTGCCTATAAAGCGCTGGTCTTACAGTTCCCCCTCGCGCCCGACACCACCGCCTTACTCTGGAATTTAGAAGTTCAAGCCAACTTCCTCGCTCAAGACGAACCCATAAAAATGGGGATCTATATTCCGAGGAATACTACCCAGTATGTCATTTTAGATGAAAATTTTATTTCTCAAGGCTATGGCCTCATCACCACGACACCGGATGAGGGAAATCGTCGAGCTATTTGGTCGATTCGCAAAGCCAGCGGAAAACAGGCTCTCTATTATCGCGCCGTCATTCGACAAATGCCCTCTGAACATGAACCAGGGGAACCCAAAACCTCTCCTTTAACAAAGCCCACACTCGAAAGCCCTCTGCTCGAAGCGGCGCAGGCCCTCGCCAAGGATTTGCTTTCGAAATCGGCTGATACCGAAACCTTTGTCCAAGCCTTAATCAAACGCGTGCATAACCCAAGTCCTGATGAAACCATATCGGTCCTCACCGGACAAAATCCTACTCTTGAAATCAAACTCAACACAGCCGTAGAAGTCCTCAAGGCGTCGGGACTTCCGGCACGGGTGATCCATGGCATTCGCATTCCGACCATCCCTCGGTCCGTGCAGTGGGTCATCTGGTTTCAAGTATACGATCAAAAAAAATGGCGATCGTTTGATCCCGTCACGGGGACACCTGAAATTCCTGATGATTATGTGGAGTGGTGGCATGGAACGAACCCCTTCGTCAAATTCAGTGGGGGAACAAAGCTGGAATATACCGTTTCGGTCGCTCCCAATCACGAAGAGGCGATCCAAGCGGCGTTACTGTCCACCAAGTTGGCCATTCCGAAACTGCTCGATTTTTCCCTATTTAACTTACCGCTTCAAACCCAAGCGGTCTATCGCATCTTACTCATGGTCCCCCTCGGCGCGCTCCTTCTGCTCATCTTGCGAAACATTATCGGCATTAAAACCTTTGGCACCTTTATGCCCATCTTGATGGCGCTCGCCTTCCGGGAAACACAACTCCTCTGGGGCATCTTCTTATTTAGCCTGGTCGTGAGTCTGGGGTTGGGCGTCCGGTTTTATCTCGAACAACTCAAGCTCCTCCTGGTTCCCAGACTCGCATCCCTGCTCATTGTGGTGGTCCTCTTAATGGCCATGTTAAGCATACTGAGCTACCAACTCGGCTTTGAGCGAGGATTATCGGTCGCGCTCTTTCCCATGGTGATTATCACCATGACCATTGAACGCATGTGCATTGTGTGGGAAGAACGAGGCGCCAGTGAATCCCTTCAACAAGGCATTGGCAGTTTGCTGGTCGCCGCTCTCACCTATGTCACGATGACCATCCCCTATGTCGAACATCTTCTATTTGTCTTCCCCGAACTCCTCCTGCTCCTTTTGGCTGGAACACTGTTGATGGGACGCTACTCCGGGTTCCGTCTCTTGGAATTGCGGCGTTTTAAGGCCTTGGCCCCCTAGAGCGAAAGATTGTTCACCATGTTTGGCATCGCACAAAAACTATCGCAAGCTGGAGTCCTGGGGCTCAACCGCCGTAATGCCGAATATTCAATGTGGCACAACCCGCGCCATCTATTTCCTCTGGTCGATGATAAGCTCACCACGAAAACCCTGGCCGAAAAAGCAGGAATGTCCGTGCCGCCACTCTATGGGGTCATTGAAATCCAACATCAGGTTCGAACACTTGGCACTCTCTTAGCGCCTTACCAAGACTTCGTGATCAAACCGGCACAAGGAAGCGGGGGAGATGGCATTGTCGTCATCATTGGAAAGCACAACGACCGATACCGCAAAGTAAATGGACAATTCATCACCCAAGAAGATCTTGAGCATCATGTCTCCAACGCCTTAAGTGGCCTCTACAGCTTGGGAGGACATCCAGATAAGGTTCTCATCGAATATCGCGTGCAATTCGACCCTATTTTTGAAGCCATCAGCTATCAAGGGGTTCCCGACGTCCGAATCATTGTCTTTTTGGGTGTCCCCGTCATGGCCATGGTTCGCCTTCCTACTCGCATGTCTGACGGAAAGGCCAATCTCCATCAGGGCGCCATTGGAGCAGGCATTGATCTCAGTACAGGAATAACCTTGACGGGAGTATGGCAAAACGAAATTGTAACCGAGCATCCTGACACGGAACGTCCCATTACCGGCATCCACGTTCCGGAATGGGAGAAACTTTTGGACTTGGCCGCACGTTCCTATGAATTGACAGGCTTAGGCTATCAAGGCGTTGATCTGGTCCTGGATAAAAACAAAGGTCCGCTCATTCTAGAACTCAATGCGCGGCCAGGCCTTAATATTCAAATCGCCAATCGTGCGGGGCTCTTGACGCGTCTCCAATTAGTGGAACAGCATGCACCAAGCCTTCAGGCGATAGAAGATCGCATCGCCTTTTCCAAGCAACATTTTTCCACACAAACCAACCCGTAGTTCGTCAGAAGAATCCCGCGAATGTTTCTGTTAATATGGCTGCAGAACGCGGCACAGACGTCATCCATTTCCCAATAACCCTAAAAGGAATCCTATATGGCCGAGGTGCCAAAAACGTTACAGACCATTGTCATTGAACGGGTCGCGCCTGAACTCGATGGCGGACGCTATCCGGTGAAACGCATTGTCGGAGAAACGCTAGAAGTCATGGCCGATATCTTCAAGGAAGGCCATGACACCATTGCGGGCATCCTTCGCTATCAAAAACAGGGCGACAAGGAGTGGCAGGAAACACCCATGCATCATGTC
>JAJDBR010000129.1 GCA_029261275.1 Nitrospirales bacterium | reverse complement strand
ATGCGACATCATTCCGAGAAGACAATTGGGTATTCCTGTGACTTGAGTAGGGGGAACTAGTCCATACTGCTTAACGGGTTGACCATCTATATCTGAGGAAGACCTGCCTGCCCTTTCCGATCCATGTTGCCTTGATTTTTTTGGATTTGATGAGTTCTGTGGATGACTCGTTTATTTCTTATTTGTAATGAAATTGTTAGGGGGGTTCCCAAGATCAAGTATCTTTGAAAGACAATTGCTTGATATGAAAGAGGTTGTTTTGCTACGAGGCAACAAAAATCTAGACTAAGGCATTCTTTCTTCAACCTATTGAGACAGTTGAGGAAATCCCAGACGGAATTTTTTACGGAGCAGGGTTGATTTAGAGGGTACGAAATTTTTCTGCAAACAAAAAATTTAAGGGTGATCTAATTCATGGTAAAGCGTTTTGCAGATATTCTTATAAGTATCATTGTACTTCTCGGGTTTCTCCCGTTTGGTCTAGTAATCATCGTAACGTTAGCTGTGGTGGATCCCGGTCCGATTTTCTATAGGCAAGAGCGAATTGGAAGGGACGGCAAGAAATTTTTTCTGTGGAAGTTTCGAACAATGAGAGTCCATCAATCTTGGGAAGGAGGTCCTATTACTTTGGGTTCAAAGGATCCTAGGATTACACCACTTGGATATTATTTGCGTATGTCTAAGTTAGATGAATTTCCACAATTATGGAATGTGCTAACGGGGGAAATGAGCTTGGTGGGTCCTAGACCAGAGGTAGAAAAGTACGTACGTTTGTATGACGATGAACAGAAAAGGGTTCTTACGCTTCGTCCAGGTTGTACGGATATTTCGGTGATTCGCGGGCATTTACATGATGAGGCCTTGCTTGATCATCAGCAGGAAGATCCTGAACAGTACTATATCAACGTGATCATGCCAAAAAAACTCGCCCACAATTTGCACTATTTAGAGCATCAATCATCTTTCTTAGATCTACAAATCTTGGTGGGTACGATTCTGTTATTATTAAGAATTCAAAAAAATCAACCGATGACTGACAATATTGGAATGTCAAAGTTGGAGGTATCGAAGAAGGATTAAGCTAATCTATAGAGTTTTATGCCTTTGTCTTCATTTTCTATCACATCAACAGATTTAATTAATTGTTGTCACTAGGAATGAGCTTTTACAAACTTTAGCCGCATCTTGAATCGTCAATTTTTGTAGGGTATTATTCGTAATAGTAAGGATTGAGTTAGGATTTAAGTGTATATACTTATATCTGGCCGACAATTACGTTGCTCTTCTTTGGGGCTTCATAGTCCATTCTGGATCCCATAATAAATGAGGAAAATGAAAATGCGAATATTAGCAATTTTGTGTATGGCCATCTTTTTGTCTGCCTGTGGTTCCGGGTCTGGTGTTGATGTTTACCGAGCCGCCGATTTAGGGAAAAACGGTCTTCCGAAGTCTTCAAAAAAGATGAGCTTGAAGGGGGAAAAATCGGTCAGTCCCGCTGAGGATCAGTATTTAATTAAACCGGGTGACAAGTTGAGTGTTAAATTCTTTTTTAACCCTGAGCTGAATGAAGAGGATTTGATTGTACGCCCAGATGGACGGGTTTCGCTTCAACTTATTCACGAAATTGATGCCGCAGGTTTGACAGCCACTCAACTAACAGAGGTTTTGGCCGAACGGTATAGTGGACAGCTCAAGAATCCTGAAATTGCTGTTATTGTGCGCTCAGTGAAGGAACCACCCAGGGTTTACGTTGATGGTCAAGTGAAGAGTCCCGGTGTGCAGGAAATCGTTGGGGCCCTCAATGTGTTGCAAGCGGTTACGCTTGCCGGAGGTTTCAATGAAGACACCGCAAAAATAGATGAGGTGGTAGTGACTCGGCTAGGCCAGAAGGGCCATCCTTTCGTCATCAATTTAGACCTCGTTGACGCAATCCGTGGAAAGGACCTGAGTCAAAACATTCAACTCCACCCTGGTGATTTTATCCATGTGCCCAGATCGTTCTGGTAAAACAGGTAGATCCAATGTATTCTTGAATAGGATCGGGATTGGTAAGGCGTTTAATGCCAAAACATGGCTTAATATTTCATAGAGTTATTCAGTCGCAAAGAATTGAGGTTATAGTATGCATTCTATGAAGAACAAATTTCATATTTCTCTTTCAAATACTTATTGGCAAGGTACAAAAATGGCAGTTTTAGTATTCCTGGTCTGTGGCATCTTTCAGTCTGGTTTTAGCCAACAAGATCTGGCCTACGCCGATCCTGAATTGGGGGCTAGCGATACGATCGGCACCAAATATATGAAAAGAACCCATGAAAAAGCTTTTTCAATTATGCAAGAACAACTTCGTTCTTATAAGGAAAAAC
Source organism: Nitrospirales bacterium (assembly GCA_029261275.1). Classification (GTDB taxonomy): domain Bacteria; phylum Nitrospirota; class Nitrospiria; order Nitrospirales; family UBA8639; genus Nitrospira_E. Next base: position 6,940 of record JAJDBR010000129.1, on the reverse strand, counting down.
TTCAGGAATCAGAGCGCAATTTAGAAGATTTCCAGCAATCCCATGGAATAGTTTTACTGGAATCGCAAATCAATTTAATGCTTGGGCAACGAAACAAGTTAGATGATTCCTTAAAGCAGGCTCGAAATCAGGCTAAGGGGTTTAAGGAAAAACTCGACTGGGTACAGGGGCAAATTAGTGAAGTGCCAAAAGAGATTCCTCTTTCGAGCACCATTAGCGAGGCAGGTGCTATCGGAGGAGCCAAAAATCAGTTACTGGGTCTTCAGTTGAAAGAGCAGCAATTACTGACGAAATATACTGAATCGAGCCCCCTCATTCGGTCGCTGCATGAGGAAATGGAAGTCATTGAGCGATTTATTGCTGAACAAGCAAAGAAAACAGGGAGTGTCTCGAGCGGAAAGAACCCGGTGTACCATGAGATGGAAATGGTCTTATTTCGAACCAAGGCGGATTTGGTGTCAGCGGAAGCCCAAAATACTGTCATTGGGGAACAGATTGCTGCAGTCGATAAAGAGCTTGAAAGATTAAGGGGCTTGAGGCCGGGACTCCAGGAACTTCAACGGCAAGTGACAGCTGATGAAACGAATTATTTAGATTACCTGACCAAAGTAGGGACCACACCTCCGCAAGATTACCGAGTGCAGGTTCAGGATGAACTTGATATTAAGTTCTTTTTTAACCCAGAGCTGAATGAAACTGTTTTGGTTCGTCCTGATGGGCGCATCGCTCTACAATTGATCGGTGAAGTTTCTATTGTGGGATATTCGGTCGAAGAGATTCGCGAGGTTTTAGTCGAGCAATATGCAAGCCAACTGAAGAATCCTGAGATTGCCGTATTGCTCCGATCCTCCCATGTTCGGGCGGGTGATGCGAGTGGTGCTCCAAGTGGTTCTTCGATTGGAGGGGGTGCCAGTGGAAACTGAGGTTCTCACTGAGAAGGAGACCCTGCCGTATCCCTTTGGGAGCCCACGGGATCTTTTGACAGCCTTCTTCAGGCAAAAATCTAAAATTTTCTTGGTATTTGTCGTGTTGTTCTCTGGAGGGGCTGGATGGATCTTGTCTCAAGATACCCTTTATGACGCTCATGCCACGTTGGTGCTTAAGTTTGGTAGAGAGCATATATTCAGGCCAGAAGTAGGCCAGGCAAATCAGATTGTTCGGTTTGATCAAGAAGCCGCAGTTGAGTCAGAACGAAAAATTATCGGGAGTCCGGACCTTATTAGACGTGTGGTGGAATCAATAGGGGTCGAAAATCTTTACCCAGATTTATTGCGTTCTTCTGGGAAAGTTCAACCTTGGCAGATAGAGGTTGCAACGTCAAAGTTTATGGGGAACCTGGAGTCTCTGAGTGAAAAGGGAACGAATCTGGTTGAAATTATCTTTCTTCATGAGGATCCGGAAATCGCTGCCCAAGCATTGAACCGCCTAGTGGATTTTTTGAAAGAAAGACATCTTCAAATATTCAGCGATCCGAAGGCTTCGTTTTTAATAGGCCGTCTTAAAGAATACAAAAATGATCTTCAAATCGCTGAGGAAAGTGTGCAGGCATTTAAACAGAAAAATGATATTTCCTCTCCCCTGGGGGATCAACAGGCCAGGTTGTTGGATCAACGGGTGGCTCTTGATACCAATAACAAAAGAATTCAACACGAGCGGCAAGCGCTAGCCAGTAAAATTACGTCACTTGAAAGTCAGATGAAAGTTATTCCAAAAAATATTCGGCTTTCTACATCAGAAGGAACGGGTATGCTAAGTAAAGCTAAAACGGATTTGTTTGGCTTGAAACGTCGAGAACAGGAACTATTGACCCGATACACGGCATCTAGTTTGCCTGTCCAAAATCTTCAAAAAGAAATTTCACTTGTGGAGCAGTTTATTATTGCCCAAACAAATGACGAACAGGATAAAAGCGGTACAAGTGGGAAAAATCCTATTTTCCAGAAGCTTGAAATTGAACGATATTCAGCTCAGTCTGAACTAGAAACACACAAGGCGAGCCAGAAGGTTATTGTGGGGCAAATTACTGAGTTAGACAACAAGCTTTTGCGTCTTGACCAACTTCGGAAAGAAGAGATAGGGCTTGAGCGAAATAGAGTGACTGCTGAGGAAAACTACCAGTTGTATGTCAAGAAAGTTGAAGAAGCTAAAGTCTCTGAAGAGATGGACCAATTGAAAATGTCCAATATTGGTGTCATTCAAGCTGCAGATGTGCCTCGGAAACCGGCCGGTAGGCCCAAGTCTGTTCTACTCCTTCTAAGTGTTATTATGAGTGCAATCATGAGTATGGGGGTGGCATTAGTATTTGAATTCTTTACAGGGGGCTATACTAGGCCCGACCAAGCTGCCGAGGATTTAGGTCTTCCCGTTCTGGCTTCCTTTAGTGAAAAAGGATAAGAAATGTCTCATGTATCTTAACTATTATGGTCTTCAAAGAGAGCCCTTTCATACCACTCCTGATCCCAGCTTTCTTTTTTTAAGCCCCACCCATAAGGAAGCTCTAGGGGCGATTATTTATGGGATTGAGAAAAGAAAAGGATTTATCGCGATCATTGGGGAAGTGGGTACCGGGAAGACTTCGATTCTTCGTGCCTATCTTGAGCGAAAGGCTCCGCAGAAACAAAAGACAATCTATATTTTTAACCCGGTTTTGTCCTTTCATGCTCTTCTCACCGCCATATTCCGCAGTCTTGAGGTTATTCCACGACATGATGATGTCACGGAAATGGTGAACCAACTTCATGAAACTCTAATTGCGGAGTACCAAGCAGGTGGGACGGTCGTGCTGGCTATTGATGAAGCCCAAAATATGCCCATGGGCACCCTCGAAAATCTTCGTATGCTTTCCAATTTAGAAACGTCAACAGATAAGCTTATCCAGATCATTTTATTAGGCCAACCCGAATTGGATAGCTTACTAAAAAAACCCTCTTTAAGGCAGTTCCAACAACGTATTGCGCTTTGGGCAAATATTTGTCCACTGACAGAAGATGAAAGCCGAGCCTATATTGAACATCGTATTGAACGGGCCTCGACCACAGGGAGTTCTTTGTTATTTAGCCAAAGTTCGGATGTACCTTCGTTGTTTACCAAAAGCGCACTGAATATGATTGCTCGACAGGGGAAAGGCATTCCTCGCCGACTTAATATTCTTTGTGATAATGCACTAATCACAGGATTCGGTCGACAGTGCAACCCTGTGTCTGTGAGTGTGGCAAAGGAAATTATTCGTGATTTTGGTGGTACCGAGGTCTCCAGTGTATCTAGCTCAATAAAGTGGGCTGTTGGCATCGCTGCAACAATAATCCTTTTCCTGAGTTTGATTTTCTTTTTTGGAGTATCCATGAAAAATGGCAAGATAGAAATCCCTTCAATAGCTAATCTGGCTGATAATCAGAATTCCGGTGGAGGTTTCAACTCGAAGGGGGGAGCATCGATAGAGGCTGATCCAACAAGGCAGAACAAAAATGGAGGATTCAGGGATGAGGGAAGGCCCTCTCGGGCCGTAGCCCGTGTTGATGTTAGGGGGGCTAGCTCACAGCAGAAACAGTCTCCTGTTGTTTCAAATCTTCAATCCCCTGAGGTGAGTGTTCCGGTAGATCCTGGTTCAGAAGATCCCTCTGTCAATTTTCAAAAAGAAGACATCTCCAATTCAGGATATGTGGGTACGAGGACTAGCGCAACTCAGAAAATGAAGGGTTCAGTTCATTCAGGAGATGTCAGACATATGCCACCAGTTCATTCTTCAGACGGTACCTCCGCTTCAGCTAATGCGCAGGAGGGCAGATTAGAGTTCGAAAAACGAGCAACTTTATCTCTTAGAGGAAAACGTTCTAATGGATCCCGAGCAGTCAGACCGGGAGACAGCCTAAGTCAAATCGCCGCCGATACGTATGGATCCATTGAGTATCTTGAGTGGGTCAAGCAACATAATCCGCACATTGTTAATCCAGACTTAATTCTTCCAGGTCAACGTATAGCGCTCCCCAGATATGGGGAAAATGAGGTTTCTCGATGAGTAAAATCTACGATGCGTTGCAATTAGCTCATGGAGAACGTTTAGCTGCGAGTAATGAAGTAATCAATGAAGTAACCCAGGAAGTAACCAAGGAAGTAAGGAATGAAGTAATCAATGGCGTAATCAATGAGCCTATTATTTCTTCACCTCATCCTCCTTTAACAGGATACCGTTCAGGTGTTCTTCCAAGGTTTTATGAAGAATCTGAGCTTCTGGCTTTAGCCCAAAATATTGCGGCACGTCTTCCCAACCCTGATCAAAACGTGATTCAGTTCATTGGTTCGCGTGTGGGAGAGGGGACTTCTACTCTTATTCGTGAATTTGCTTTAACTGCGGCTAAGCATAGTAGTAAGCCTGTGCTTCTCGTGGAGGCTGATTTTAATAAGCCATCTCAGAATCATGCATTTGCTATTGAAACTAAGCCTGCTTTAGAACAGGTCTTGCAAAACGAAGGAAAGGCTCTGGAAGGAGTAATTTCCCAGGTTGAAGATTCGAATCTGTTTTTGGCTTCGCTTTCGTCTAAGATTCAGCGGTCTCTTACCGACCGTAGTTTTTTCGGTTCTACCGATATGTGGAAAGCCGCACGGGAAAAATTCTCGCTTATTCTCATTGATTCTTCGCCGGCAAGTGTTTCGGCGGATAGTCTGGCCCTTTGTGAAACCGTTAATGGTGTTGTTCTTGTCCTTGAGGCCGAAAAGACTCGCTCTGCTGTTGTGCAGGATGTTAAAAAGCAGATTCTGATGAGAGAAGGTAACCTTCTTGGTATTGTATTTACGAAAAGGAAGTTCCATATTCCAAAATTTTTTTACAAATTCCTATAAGCGGTTTTTTTAAACCAAATCTTTCCCTAATCTCTCTATCGCATTTTTGTCTTCCCTTACAATTTTTCTTCAGGTCGTGGCCCAAAGAAAATGAGCAAGCAAAATAAAAAAAACCTCTTACCAAGGTTAGTCAAGGTTAAAGCCTATTAAGTGCCTGAGGACATTAAAAATTTCCTTCCCATTCCCAATGGACAACTAACTTGTCCTCTTACCCATTTTTCTTCCAGTAGTTCCAACCAATTTAGCCAACTATGTTTCATGGCACCAATAATGGGGATAAAGCAGAATTTCTCAGCGCCCCAATTTTTTAAAAATCATTCAATAGGATGATATTTTGATAGTCTTTAGGGATGATGGAAAAAGGCAGGGTGCTCATTGCTCGTCACATTTTTTACAATTCAACACGGCTCCCATAAATTTCTGTCTGCCTTCCGAGGATTGAACCCAAGGGCGAGAGGTGAGGGGAGGGTTGTGTCGAACATGTTGGGCATGGCCACAGAGTAAATCTGCAACCCAATCTTCTTGATCATCTTGGTGAAATCCAATGATAGGTTGCTTCACGAGGCTTCGTAGAAATATAGATTAGGGTATGGCTACAAAATTACAGTACTTAAAGGTAAAAGGCGAAGGAAGGGCCTGTAGTAAGGTGGGGCAAGAGAAGCCCACAAGAATGAGGGGAGATTACGGCCTGAGATTATCCTGGGGAGGATAGACTTGGTAATTAATCAGTCTGTGTATCCTCAGGGTGCAAATTCCGGCTCATCCTCGTGGGTGGCTCAATATACCATCTATCAACCAGGTAGGTTGGTAGATTAGGCGACAGGGCTACAACTTAAGCCAGCACTTTTGCTTTTGGATGAAGCCAAGGGTCTCGATAATAAGGGACGAGTTTTTTTCTTCATGGCCTCACGTTCTGGATGTTGGCGATTTTCCAAAATAACCGGGTCGATCACCTCTCCACACTGCAAGCATCGCTTGGTGAGTATTTCCATCCCACCGGCATCGTAATTGACGTTCATACACCAATGTGAAACCAATAAGCCTCCGCAGCGTGTACATGCATCTGAGCTGGCAGGAGTTTCCAATTTCACAGGTGTTGAGTCTTTAATGGTGGGCACAGGCGAAGATTTGAGTGGTCGCTTTGTATTTCCACTTCCAATTGATGATTTTTTTTGTATGCCGTAGTGTCCCATGTTTTTCTCCTACAAGTTCAAATTCAAAAAAAGATTGTCACTGATACCTTTAGATATAGCTTTTTGTTCTTAAGTCAAGATTAACTAAATATTAATTAATCCTCATAATTAAAGATAGTATTGAACAATAACTTCAAATAAGTGAATACAATCAGTAGATTCAGTTAATAACTTGACAAATGGTCCATCAGTTAACAGGTATTTATACCTAGGCATAAGTGAATGTTTATTTCTTCACAATGCCAAGTCAAAAATATGCTAGGCCTGATTTTTCAACAAATTGAGGTTTGGCGGGGGACGCTTTTTCTCGATTAATGCGAGGGCTGGTTTAGCGTTTTAGGGAAAGCGAAGGTGAACGATAGTAAATTTGGCGGTCTGGATAGTGATGGTTTTTTCAATGGTCGTGCCCTTGGAATTGGTTCCATTGACCAGATAAGTTCCAGTTGGGATTTTAAGAAACAGCCATGGCCCCTCGACCTCTTCTCCAGGAATCATCAAGAGTTGGGTCCGATCTTCCTTCATAATTCGAACTGACACACCAGCTAAAAAGGCCCGTTCTCCCTGAACAAAGACTATTTTGAGAGGAAAGGGTGGATAGGTGAGGGCTCGTTCTTCCTTGCCTAAGCCCGCGCTAAAATATTGAATCGATTCTTGTTCATACAACGGAAAGGTCAAGATTTTTGGGATACTTCCTTTAGTGGCGGGGATTTCAAGTAATTTTACTGTATGGGAGGAAGCCTCAGCAGGTGTTATACAGTATAGACTACTCAGGAAGACACCAAATAAAAAGCTGATGCCGAAAAAGAAAACCGCAAACAAGCGGCCTATATGTTTCCTACTGATTTGGTAGATATCAATCTGAAAGGGTGAACATTTTCTAAGTATGGTTGGGATAGTATTCATTAGTTTTT
>JAJDBR010000128.1 GCA_029261275.1 Nitrospirales bacterium | reverse complement strand
CTGTCTCGAAAGATTAATGCGAGAATCATACATGGTCAACACAATACCTTCCAGATCCAAATCGGCATTAAACGAATCTCGAATGCGGTCAACATTGCCCATCAGCCGCCCCAAACCCTCCATCGCATAATACTCACATTGTACCGGCACAATCAGCGCAGAAGCCGCTACCAGAGCGTTAATCGTGAGCAGGCCAAAGGCAGGCGGGCAGTCAATAATCACAAAATCCTGCCCTTGAATTTCCCCAACGATAGTTTTCAGAATGGTTTCTCGATCGGCCAGATTCGAGATCTCAATTTCAGCGCCAACTAAGTCTCCCTTAGAAGGAATGATCGTTAGTCCGTGTATGAACGTAGGTAAAATTGCTGATTCAATAAGCCTCCGCTCCATAATACATTCATAAATTGTCGCCTCATTTGGCTCAACCGACACCCCGCTGGTGGCATTGGCCTGCGGATCCAAATCTATGAGTAAAACCGACTTACCGGAAGTGGCCAACGCCGCACTAATATTAATTGCCGACGTGGTTTTCCCCACCCCGCCCTTTTGATTAGCCATAGCTAGAATGCGTGTCACTTAGAGTCCATTTTGAAAAGAATTATTTACGATTAAAATTCTCAAGTATATGTTTTTAAAAAAATTTTAATGGAAAAACATGAAAGACCACTAAGTATATCACCATTATATTTATCCAAAAAAATAGAATCCCCATTACTTTTTGATTTTTATTTTTGAATGATGTTCCACGTGGAACATAACAAAAATGTATTATTTACGGAACGTTTTTTAACACAGAAAGCACTCGTGCTCCAAACTCATAGGGCAACTGATAGGTTATTTCTTTGTCGATCATCATCCCTTGCAAGTTCTCATTATTTTCAATTTTTGAAGAACGAAAGATAGCCAGCTTTCCATCTTGTTTCAAAATTTTTTTAACATGCGGCAAAATTGCCTCCAGACTAACCGCTTTACTAATGGCCAGATCCCACTTGTCCTCTTCATCTATGAAAGACCGACAAGCCTCCAATCGTTTTTGAAGAACAGAAATACCTGACAGTTCGAGTTTTCCGATAACCGTATGTAAAAAAGCCGTCTTATTGCCACGTGGCTCCATTAAGGTCACCTTCAATGAAGGAAAAGCTAATTTGAGGGGAATTCCTGGAAATCCGGCACCAGTTCCGAGGTCGACAATCGAAAGCGAGGAAAGTTTAGAAAATGCAAAAGATCCAGCTAACGAATCAGCAAATAGCAAGATCGCCTGTTCATGCTCAGTATGCAAACCCGTCAGATTAATCGAACGATTCCAAAAGGTAAGCTCTTTATAATAGAGAAGAAACTTCTCCTGGGCGCCCTCTTCGAATGAAAAACCAAGTTTCTTGGCCCCTTCCAAAAAAAATTCTAGAAATTGTTCTGAACTCTCTTCATGTTCCACGTGGAACATCCTAATCTATAAAAATAAAATTCCCAAAGAAATGGGAATTTTATTTTTGGTTAAGCGATTTGATCAACAAAAAAACGTTTATTGTCCCAAGCATTCTAAGTAAATTTAGTCATACTACAATTTTCAATATCCATGTGCTACTTACATCCCCGGCATTTTTAAGGGGAAGTCCACAGAAAGCCCGTACCGTCTATCATGGACAATATCAAAATTTCGTGACCTGGTAACTCAAAAAGTTTCCTCAGGCCTTATTATGTGCGCTTTTTATTTTCGATGATGAGATTAAACTAACTAACCTAATTTGTCTTAAATTCGAATCACCGACATTTTTTTTGCAAAATTTACCAAACTACTGTTTGTTCCCACTATTTGTTCCCTGTCATTTCTTCGACCTTCTAAATTCAGACCACGGCGATTTTAAAATTTAGCCTGGTCTATTCACGTCTTATTTGGAAGAGGGTTTTCACTTTTGGAATTTAGTAATGGTCCCCGCCGCAGGCGGACCTTGTATTATGAAGAATGTACCCGCTCACGCGAGTAGTTAATAACACCGCAAGCAGCAGGGAATATACCCTCAAGTGGTTTAAAAGATTTGGTAACAAATGGATCATATAGATCGTGTTAAAAAAATGGAACAACTAGAGAAAATACCCGGCTTTCAATGACAATTTGTACTTAGCGCATTCTTGCTTACTTTTTTCTAGGAGCTTCTTCCAAAGACTTTCCATTCTCAATTTTTTGTGCTTTTTAAGGAACATAATGTATCTTCTACTAAAAGGTTCCTGACACCTTTTAATGATACATTTTTACTTTTTAATCGTTTTCAATAACGATTATCACACTACAAAGCGGACATTCATAGATGGCAGCGGTTCGGTAAATAACGGCAAAAAGCGGTCCTTCAATAATTATTCTTATGTGAGTAAGGAGACGAACAACCTCAGCAATTAAGCATCCACAAAAAGCACTTGGCCCGTGAGGAATCCATCAACAGACCGTTCGAAGGCTTTACCAACCTACCAAGAACTGGTTGGAAACCAGGCATTATGTCACCATACACTTGCCAGGCTTCTTCCAACACAGTTGGGTTGATCGCATTCACGCGAATACCTCTTGGCATTTCATAGGCCACGCATTTAACAAAGGTATCAATCACGCCGCTGGTCGTGGCATCCTCGATTGAAGGCGGGATGGGATTGACATTAAAGATGCCCGAAATGAGTGTAAAGGAGCCATTGTCAGCTATATACTCGTAACCGATGCGGACCAGATTTATCTGCCCCATCATTTTGCTCAAGATAGTGGCCATCTACTGCTCTTCCGTCATCTCGAATACCCACCGCAATCGATACAGTGCTCGCTGACTGCGCCGAAACCGCCCATTTAGATCCTGGCGAAGGTCCAAGACATGAACGCGAGGACAGACCCATTCCGGGAATCCCCGCATTAAAAAATATCCCCCGAGACCCCATCGTGACCAAAGACCCTCGCGGCCCCACCGAAAGACTCGCTCCCCTGGCAGTCAGATTTAGCCGCAAGCCTGGGGTAATGGTGAGACTTTACGAAATCGAATCCCATCGCTTAGGACCGATCCTTCGTTGAAGAAGACAGGACTTGCTGGCAGTGCGGGCAATGCGTCTCTTGGGATTTCTTCGCACCAACCCATTCCACTAACCCTGACCCGATAATCCCAGCCGGTAGAGCAAACAACCCAATCCCCACCACCGCAACTATCCCCCCCCACAGTTTTCCCCACACCGTCACCGGAAACATATCCCCATACCCAACCGTCGTGAGGGTCGCGACGCCCCACCACATGGTGGCCGGAATACTTGAAAAGACCTCCGGTTGCGACTCCTGTTCGGCTAAGTACATAAAGGTGGACGCGACTAATAAAAAGAGGATCCCTCCAGCCAACGTCACGATTAACTCCCCTTTTCGGTTACGTAAGACTTCCCATAACTCATCGAAGGACTGGTTATAGCGCGTCAACTTCAATAACCGCAGCAGTCGCCAGACTCGGAACACCCGAATAATCCGCGTATCAGCAGGAACCCATAAGTACAACAGGGCGGGCAAGCACGCCATCAAATCCACCAGGGCGAAAGGTGTGATGAGATACCGAAGTCGGCCAGACCAGGGCTCCTGAAAGGCCTTCTGTTCGACACACACCCATAGTCGGAAGACATATTCCAACACGAACACCGTCAGGGATCCCACCTCAATCACTTGGAACCACCCACCATACGTTTCGGCCAACGACGATACAGATTCTAAAATCACCGCCACCGAGGAGAGAAGAATCAAGGCAACAAGCCCCGTATTCACCACGCGTCCCATGGGATCGTCAGCTCGCTCTCCTTCCAAGATCTCATAGAGTTGCCGCCGAGCGTTCCTCATCATGCCTTGTCTCCGGCTTCGCGCGCATTCGCTTGGATCAGGCCCAACAACAGCACAACCATCACAGCCACGAAAAGGATTCGATTAGGAATGAAACCATTCAATACGGGCATGGTTGAATCCTTTCTGAAAATAACCAACCTCCTCAACCCCATCCGACCAAGGACGTAGTACTACTGTACTCTTTCCAGTTTAATAATCAACTCTACTATTTCCAAAAGAGAGGCCAAGGGATAGGATTTTGGGGATGAGACTTATCGCACACACAAAAGCCCAACCCCGTGAGGGGTTAGGCTCTTATTCAACAGAATCGTCTTATCAGTTCAAGTATCTAGAGCGTCCGTCCAATCACTCGATCCTCTTGAATCTCCTGGCTATCAATACGCCAGTGGCCATCCACTTTCTTGAGGGAATACGTTTCCACCTGACGCACTTCCCCGATCACCATATAGAGCCGAACCTGAACAGTCACGGTGGCCGTCAGCTCCCCGCTGTCTTCCTCCAAAATCTTCCCCTCTAAATACTGAAATTGCAGGGCATGAAGAAATGGTAGACTCTGCTCAATCCAA
>JAJDBR010000127.1 GCA_029261275.1 Nitrospirales bacterium | reverse complement strand
CAAAGCCTTTGTTATCCTTAAACAAGGCAAGAGTGAATCGTCGGACTTGATTAAAGATTTAAAAAACCATGTCCAACAAGAATTGGGCAAGATCGCCGTCCCGAGAGAAATTGATATCGTGTCTTCTTTACCTAAAACTCGTTCAGGAAAAATCATGCGCCGAGTCTTGAAAGCCAAAGAACTTGGCCAAGATCCAGGAGATATCTCAACATTGGAAGAATAATGATTAGAAATGATAGAACAACTTAGAAAAACCAAGAATGATTACTAGCAAATATTGGATCTCAAAAATTCCATGAGACCAACCGATACGTCATTAAGATGTAGGTATGTTCGTATTGAAAGAAAAAGCAAGGATTGGGAGCTTAGTAAGATTTATTTATTATTAAAACACGCTTCTCCAAAAAATTATGTCATACAAAACTTATTGTTCAAGACGGATCTCTCGAAAAGGACAAGAATCTGATGATATCCCATGCTGTCCTTCCAGAGTACCGATAATGGGTCCCATTCTATTTAGCTTATTTATCTTCAGTCCTTTCTTTCTGCCAACCAGCGATAAAGAAAAAAATCTCGAATTACATTCAGTTTCCCCAATTGAGGAACCACTCCTCCTGAATGAATCTCCACCACCAAGCCTGAAAGCCTCCGACACGGATCAGCAACATTCTTTGCCTGAGTAACCACCACAGAAAAGGCAAAAAAATAATTTTAGATGGCGATGGATTCGATGGATTGAAGATCGTTCTCAGTGAGTTCGAATTGAGTCAGGACAGCTAAATCGTCTTTCATATGAGATTCGTCTGTGGTACCGGTGAGGGGGAGCATGCCAATTTGTAAGGCAAACCGAAATATGACTTGCATCGGATTGGCCCCGACCCGTTTGGCGATGTCCCACACTTGCGGATCTCGTAAGACATCTTGATTGGCAGTAAGAAGGGAAAACCCTTGATAGATGATTCCTTGAGATTTGCAGATATCCCGCACGTCCTTGTCCCATCCCATGACCGCATAACAGCGGTTCTGCACGACCATCGGCTTGACCGAAGCTTTTTCGCAGAGTTCACGTAATTGGTCGGCCTGCACGTTGCTGATCCCAATCATCTTGGTTTTACCTGTTTGATAATAGCCTTCCATGGCTGCCCACACATCCCAATCCGCTTGACCCAATCCCCACCGAGAATAGGGACCATGCAACACGTAGGAATCCACATGGTCAGTATGGAGATGTTGCAGCGAACTCTCAAAGGACTGCTGAACTTGTGTGGGGAGGGCAGCGCTTTGATCGTACGGAGTACGATGATCCTGTCCTGAGACAGAGGTAAATTTCGTTTGGAGAAACAAGGATTCTCGCGTCATACCTTTCTTGGCTAACTTGAGCAATGCCTCCCCAACAAGGGCCTCCTCATAATGGATGAGTTGGTTGGCTGTATCGATCGCCATAAAACCCGAATCGACAGCGAGCTCGACTAATCGCGCCGTTTGATCTTTTTTCCAGGCCGTGCCATACAAAAATGCGGGAAGGACCACTCCATTATACGTCACCATACTATCCATCATGTCTCCAATTTATTGACATTATTTGGGTCCACGTGGCCGAGTCATACCCTCACACCCACCCCACCAGGCACACAGGATTTCATAGAGTTGCACGATGCCCCAGAGGGTTGCTGGAATAACGATCACAAAAACCGTCACTGTAGCAAAGAGCCGCCACAGAGGGTGTTTAGTTTTGAATGAGGAATCAAGAGACATGAGGGAAAAACTTACAACAACCCTCGTTTCTGAAGGTAATCCTTATCGATGATTGGAGCCGGTGGAGATGGCAGCGTTCCACTCGCTTGAAGTAGACGCTCAACATATTTGCCAATTAGATCGGATTCGAGATTGACTGAATCCCCAATTTGCTTAAGGCCGATGGTTGTCACTTTAGTGGTATGGGGAATAATCGCAACCGAAAATGATTGGCCTGTGACGGCATTGATCGTCAGACTAATCCCATCTATCGTGATAGACCCTTTTGGCACACAATAACGCATGATGTCTTCTGAAGCTTCTACCGTAAGATAGATGGCATTCCCATCCTGTTCACGAGCCCGTAGCGTTCCAATGCCATCCACATGTCCTGTTACAAGATGCCCACCCAATCGTGCATTCAACTTCATAGCGCGTTCTAGATTGAGGGGCGTTCCGACGGCGATCATTCCAAGATTCGTGCAATTGAGTGTTTCCGTGGAGACATCCACCCTAAAACTCTGGTCTTCAATTTTGGTGGCCGTCAAACAGGCGCCTGAGACACTCACGCTATCCCCCACTTGTAAATCATGTAAAATAACTGAAGCCAGAATAGAAAATTTTGCGCCGGTCAAACCTTTCTCAATCGCCTGAACGGCACCCATTTCTTCAACAATTCCACTGAACATATAGTTCCTTACGAAGGTTCGTCCGGCTCTTCGTCTTTCTTCAATATGATCGTTTTGACCACTACCACAAATACTACAATTAAGACCACAACACCAAGCATCGCCAACACACCAATGACGATATCGCCGGTCCCCATTGCTTCATCCATTGTTCTCTCCCCTCCATTCGCAACGCATTATAGCATGGCAGGTTTCTTGATCCCTATCATCATGACCCCAAAATACAGTGCGATAAATAACAAAATACTGCCAATACAGAAAAAGCCTACGCCATAGCCAAGTTGACCAATTAAGAGCCCCGCTAAGAGAGGGCCAACAGCATGGCCGACGTCCATAATGGTCCCGCGTAAACCCATCCCAGCGCCGAGGCCTTTGCCTTGAGATAAATCAGCGACTAGTGCGGTTGTTGATGACGTCACGACTGCCTCCCCAAATCCAAATGCCCCGGCTACGAAAAGTAAAATCGCGTAGCCTTGAATATGAGGAATTAACATCACCATCAACCCACACAAGCACAGGCCTCCAAAAATGAGCGGTTGACGCGAACTCCGATCTGATAGGCGTCCCATAAAGGGTTTCGAGATGAATGAGGTGAAGGCTTGTACGCCAAATAGGACGCCAATCTCTGCAGCATTCAGCCCGATCAGTAGGCCATATAAGGGGAGAAAAGCCATCAGGGTGCCATTGCCTACCATCTTAGCTGCTTCTACCAGACTCGTCATGAGAATTGGGGGACTCTGGCAGACCCGCCAAAGTCCTTCGCGCATTTCTGGCCAGAGCGTCCCCAATGTATGGTTTAAAACCGGCGCGGGAGATGACTCCTGAGGAATCATCCAAAAGAAGAATACCGCCAGCATTCCACATATTCCCGCCAACAAGAACACTGGCGAAAATCCATACTGAAAAACAATCGCTCCACCAATCATCGGGCCTAGCAGACCGCCGCCTTGAGTGGCTGAGGTATACCAGCCAAAGGCCTCGCCTCGTTGTTGGGCAAACCATTCACCCACCATGGCTAATGCCAAGGGAGTGAACATGGCGGTGGCTAATCCATGAACCAATCGCAGCATTCCTAAGGTCGGCAAATCCGAAATGAAAGGATAAAAAAATGGTGGAATGGCAAAGGCCAAGACTCCGCCAATCATCAACCGTTGGCGGTTCAGCACATCTGATAGTAAACCCATAGGCAATTTCAAAAAAATGCCTGTGACCGTCGAAAGGGCCACCATCAGTCCAACCATGAAAGGGTTGGCTCCAAGCGAGTCGGCTAAGAGAGCTAGTGCAGGGCGACGAACCATATCATAGCTGATAAATCCACAGAGCCCAACCAAACAGAGATAGACAAATGACCGGGTAGGTTTCATAGAGATAGGGAAGAATGTGTCAAGAAATGCTGACCTAAAGATTGGCTCAACACATCTCGAGCATGCGCCCTACAGTACTGTTGAGGTGGTCACCCACGATCCTGACGCTACCAATGGTTCATGGCACTGTCAACGAAAGTCTGCTAGGGACCATCCTCGCGAGATTGCCTATTTTTCCAATCAGATGATCGTCCCGTCATTCTTTTTCTTACAGGCTATTGTTAGGACTGATCCATTGTTATGGTGTCTGAATAGGAAACGTTGCTAAAAATGATTCGCCAATTATCAGAAGAAGTTATTCTCTTCATCCACGTCGTCAAATGGCTCTTCTTTGCCGCTATCGTGGGTATCCTGGTCGGTGCAACCAGTACCGGTTTTGTTCTTGGACTGAGTCTGGTTATTGATACGGCCTCCAAGCCAACCTGAGCCTACTGGTTGCTCCCGCTTGGACTCGCACTTTCCGCATGGGTTACCTCGGCTTTTGTTCCTGAAGCCAAAGGACAAGGCGTTGAACAAGTTATTCGAGCTATCCACTTACATTCGGGAAAAATGCGATGGCAGGTCATTCCAGCAAAAATAGCGGCAACCATTTTCACAATCGGCGTAGGAGGGTCAGTCGGGAATGTCGGACCCTGCGTCCAAATTGGCAGTGGTCTGTCTTCCTTTCTGCCGATACCCTGCAATTTGATTCGTATGATCGTAAGACATTAGTCATCTGCGGCTTGAGCGCCGGGTTTGCTTCCATTTTTGGCGCACCCTTGGCCGGTGCCTTATTTGGGATCGAAGCACTATTTGTCGGATCATTAGCCTACCAAGTCCTGTTCCCATCTGTGGTGGCAGCCCTAGTCGGGCATTTGATCGCTTCGTTACTTGGGATGCCAGACATGAATTTTATGGCGTCTTCTTTTCCCCACCTCGATTCGACGTTACTGCTACTCTCTTTGCTAGCAGGGGGAATTTTCGGAATCATCTCCATGATCTTTGTGGAATGTCTCAATGGCGGAAAACGTCTACTGTATTACTTTCCGATTTCTCCTCCACTTCAAGAAGCGATTGGGGGCAGTCTTCTCTTCGGTATCGCCTGGCTTGCCTCACCGGAAGTTTTAGGATTGGGCAAAGAGACCATTCAACGAGCCTTGGAGGGAGGCACCATTGTGTGGGCCCTGATTTTCGGGAAAATACTCGCTACGGCCCTCACCCTCAATACTGGTGGCAGTGGTGGAATTGTCTTACCCATTTGCTTTGTCGGCGCAACCAGTGGCTCTGCACTCGGCTGGATACTCGGTCAAGACCCCAGCCTATTTGCTGCCTTAGGATTAGCTGGACTCCTGGCAGGAGCCATCAATACTCCTATCACCGCCGTGTTGTTGGGAATAGAATTGTTTGGAATTACCAGCGGGCCGTATCTTATGTTGACTTGTACCCTTGCCTACTTACTTTCGGGTCATCGAAGTGCGATTCCCACACAACTTTTGCAATTCACGAAAGCACCTGCCTTACAAGCGCAGGTCAACCAAGAAATTGGAGAACTGGGAATTCGTGAGCAAAATGAGGAGACTGAGGATAAGAATTCAGAAGAAACACACTAAAATGAGGCTACAACATATGTGCGAGTCCCATGCCTCATTTAGGCTTGAGACAACGCCGAATCAACCACCAAAATCCCATAATGAGCAAACGAAGGGTTCTCTTTGTAGGTATTCCAATTTAGGCCAACGCGTCTCGTTCCGTTGGACAAATAGCAATAAGCTCATGGATTTGTAAATTATTGACCAGATCGCCAACAAAGCCTTGTGGCTCAATCCAGGTAATCCGTCGGTTTAATTCTTTGAATTGCTGTGAAGACAACACCAAAAATCCCAGGCCGGCACTATCGATAAACGTCAACCCTTGTAAATTTAAAATGAGATGTTCGAATTCCGTATGGCAACATTGATTAATAATGGCTTTAACATGCCACCGAGAATACATATCAAGTCGCCCATGAAAATCCACAATGGTGGCGCCCTGACTACCTCGTACAATTACATCTATTGCCATGATCTTATAGAACCTTATCGGCCTATTGGATGCGAGCTTGAAACTTTTTTTAGCCATTTTGATTTTGCGTGAGTTTCTGACTGGTCTTCGACTCTTCAATCCCATGCACCTCCTACTTATCGTTTTTTGATGTTGTATTCACCTGGACTTTCTTAGTGTTTTTCTCATTTCACTCCTGATACACTGCTCTCGTCCATGCCACCTGCCATTCATCCGATTGATCTCGTCGACATTCTTCGCCGACATCGTTTAACGCCTGCCATCATCTTTTTGACATCTCGTCGTGGATGCGATGAGGCCATCGATACCTTTATTCATAGTACAGCTGGCGTATCGGCCACACGCAGCAAGGACATTCGAGTCTTTCTTGAGCAATTTGCCAAGGATTTTCCTAGCATCGAAAATCATCCGCTGATTCCGGTTGTCCAAGACTACGGCGTCGCCGCTCACCATGCAGGCCATCTTCCTTCTTGGAAAATGGCTATTGAAGAACTCATGCGTCAAGGCCTACTTGATGCCGTCTTTGCAACCACCACGCTTGCAGCCGGCGTCGACTTTCCGGCACGCACTGTCGTCATCAGTCAATCGAGTGTGCGTAAATCCCAAGATTTCAGCGACTTGACTGTCAGTGAAATTCAGCAACTAGCTGGACGCGGGGGGCGGCGAGGAAAAGATTTTGTGGGCTTTGTGGTGGTCACGCCTTCCCCCTATATCGATCTTCATGTCCTGGGCAAAGGCCTGACCGGGCAACCAGAATCCATAGATAGCCAATTTGTGGTTTCGTATCCCATGGTGCTGAACCTCTTGAAAGCCCATACCTTGGATCAAATTGAGGGCTTATTAGCGAAAAGCTTTGCGCAGTTCCAATTGAACCAGCGAGCCGCCATTCATCAGGAACGCTTAAATGAATTACACGAGCAATTGAAACCGTACGGACCAAGAGAATGTGCGGATTGGGTGGCCCAGTGGAAAGTCTTTGATCTGGCCCGTCGACGTAAAGCTCATCGACGACCAGTCGTTAATACTGATTCCCCCTATCTAACAGCGTGCTTGCCGTTTCTCACCCCTGGAAGACTCATTGGATTGGCGAAGGGACCGGCTATTATTCTTCGACAGTATCGAAGCCGCGGAACTGGAACCCCCATGTTGTCCGTTTTACATACCAAAGGTACGATTGGAGAATGCCAAGCGCAAAGGGTAATGCACATTTATGATCACGTCTATGAATTTCACCCTATTCGCACCTTACCGTGGTGTCCCCCCTCAACACTCCATCATTTCAAACAAGTGCTGTCTCAATTGCCGTCGCGCCTGCCT
The DNA here is from genome assembly GCA_029261275.1 of Nitrospirales bacterium. GTDB lineage: Bacteria > Nitrospirota > Nitrospiria > Nitrospirales > UBA8639 > Nitrospira_E. The sequence goes on along the minus strand of JAJDBR010000127.1, from coordinate 21,047 downwards.
ACGGTTCCAATATTTGAAGCCAGTCAAGAGGCAGACGACCCACTCTTAACCGAAATCTTAACGGATCAATTTGCCTGTCCGACTTGCCCATCACACGCCGCCTGCAAAAAAGATTTTACGTCGGCCTCACGGCTCCAACTGAAAGCCCAACAAGTCAGCAAAACCATTCAGGCATTACTCGATGGCCTCTGGCATCAATTTCAGAGAAAAGCCGACGTCTTACATAAATTTGGCTATCTGACGGCCAACCTGCAATTGACTGATGAGGGAGAATGGGGACGCCTAATTCGCATCAATCATTCATTACTCATCACGGAACTCATTCGGATGGACGCCTTCTCAGGCATGGCACCAGAGTTATTAGCAGGAGTGATGGCTAGTATCGCTCATGATGACGATCGCCCAAGTAACTACATGCGTCTCACGCCCGGACTGGCTTCCATGCTGACACAAGTCCGACAAGTAGCCGATTCGCTGAGCTTATATGAACCTGCACCCTTATTACGTTCAGATGTCGCCGCTATCGCCGAACGATGGATTGGCCAAACAGAACTCAGTTGGACCTCATTGGTCCGCTCAACGTCCATGGCCGAAGGAGATGTCTACCGATTACTGGCCAGGACCTTGGAATTTCTTTCGCAAATATATGGGCTCAAAGGCACACACCCGAGCTTGGCAGACACGGCCCATCAGGCCATGGTCAATATGCGTCGGGAAGTGTTGGCGGAACTCCCGTAATGCGTGAACAGAGAAAAGGGCCATGAACGACGACGATCTTCAGCGTGAATTAGTCTCTTTACCTATCAAATATCTGCATCAGTTGGCGAAAGGTCGGATTCATCGTCATTTCCGTCTAGGGAAGCGCCGTCTGATTGACTGTATTCTGGCGCTCCCGTCAGCTCAAAAAATGGCCATTGCCAATGACCTACAACAGATATCATCCGTCCCCAAGAAATCGACGACTGGATCAAACAGAGCACAGCCTCATTCTCCATTTTATCCCCAACCCTCTTCTCCAAAAAAGTCCCATACCTCTGAGTCAACTTCTCCACCGATTGTCTTACAAGATCTCCTTGAAGGGATTGGGGTCCCAGAGCCCACGGCCTTTATACCCGATAATTGGCAACGGGAAGCCGTAGAGGCCATTGCCCAATCAGATGTCATCGTGAGTGCCCCAACAGGAAGTGGAAAAACGTTCGTCGCGACTGAAGCCATTAAGCAGGCAATGGCGTCTAAGCAAACGGTGATTTACACCTCACCACTCAAAGCCCTCTCCAATACGAAATATATGGAATTTTCGGAGTACTTTGGAAAAGATACAGTAGGAATTCTTACAGGAGATCGTCGAGACAACGCCCAAGCTCCGCTGCTTATCATGACCACAGAAATTCTACGAAATATTCTCTATGATGCTACCAGTGGAGATCTCGACCTCCGTCTGCATACCCTAGGATTAGTAATTCTTGATGAATCACAATATTTGGCAGATCCAGAACGAGGCGTGGTCTGGGAAGAAACCCTTATTCTCTGTCCAACTGAAACGCGCCTCCTCCTCCTTTCGGCTTCCATCGGGAACCCTCAAGAATTAGCGGAATGGTTAACCTCTATTCGCCCAAACACCTCCTGTCATCTCATTCGGCATACCAAACGATCGGTGCCCCTTCGTAGCCTCTACTTGCACCCGACTGGCCAATTGGTTCCCTTATTAGAAAACCGCGATATCCAGCAACGGAAAGGTTATCGATTTCATCCAGAAACCAAACGACTATTTAATGAATATGAATTTAAACCATATCATTAATATTTAGGCAATTAACTAATTCCATACTTTAACTTTAAAAGAAAGCCGTGTGTGGCAAAATTACATCACATTGTGGCATGAAACAAACGTGAAACCTGAAAGCCTTCCTTCAATTGGTCAAATTAGGGCCATTTGCTCAATATTTCTTCTATTTCAATACAAGCATGCAATTTGCTAATCATAGTGAAAGGGGGAAATATTGCGCCAATTTCAGGATTTGGTCACTCCAACTATTATGACGTATCCAACAACAACAAAAACCCTACAAAGGCTGGTAGCCATTGGCGTTCTTTGCTTGAGCATTATTGGCTGCCAAAGCTTACAGCCGAAGAACTCTGGCGAACTGGCCCTTAAAAATCATGATTTTGTCGGGTTATGGAATGCGTATAATGATTGCCGGACAGGATTACATCCTCAAGAAATGCAAAAAAATCTCGAATTCTTACAGGCTGCCCCCACACCTATCTCGCTGGATGACTCCCCTATCCCCATTCCAGCATTCATTAAAAATCTTACCAGTATTAGAAACTCTCGTTTAGCCGTGGATCCTCGCGCCATGGCCGCCTCCTGCTCCATTCATCTAGCCGAAACCTCACGGCAAGCAACTGATTGGGAGACATCTCTTCGAACGTATCAAGCAATTGTGGAAAACTTTCCTGAACCACAATATGCCTTTTATGTTTTAAGGGCCTCCCAAGCCCTCGAAGAATTCTCATCTATTCTCCCTGCGTCCCTCTCTTCTCGTGACTCTTTAGTACACTAGTTCTCCCGCGTAGCTTACCCTCCTCGTCTTTAGGTCAAAATCTGGAGCTCTCGGATTCTCTTCTTGTTTAACAAGAACAATTTTTTGTTTTTTGCACAGGTGAGATATAGGAAAATAATGAAAGCTGTCTTAGAGCAACTGCTTCTTTTTGGGCTTGTTGGGCACGCAAATGTCGCATTGGCACATGCTGCGGAGAGCGGTGTAGGCATAGAGGCCCGTATCGTGGCCATCACTCCATTTAATGCGGAAGGCATAGCGGCCGACGGGTTCAATATCTTCTAACAAAATGAGTAAGGGAATGGAATCCGGCTTTAACCGCCTCTGTCCCGTCCATTCATCAACGCAGGCGGCGCACGGGCAATTCTGGCGAAGGTGACGAACTGGATACACTCCTTTATGGCCATCGCTCCACGAGATACTTAAAACCCCTTTATCGAGCCATTCCATATCGGTGGGTTCAAGGGAAGATTCGGTTGTCATCTTTTAGCATCTTTCCACTTCTATAGTTTTTTGACCACCAAATACGCCGTTCACTCCCACGCCTTCGTTTCTCTTCCAAACAAAGCCCTCAAGAGCAAGAGGCTTCTGAAATGTCTTCGTTGAATATTAAATTACTATAATTTCCTAAGAAACCCACTGCTCAAATGTTGGAAGCGATTTTCCCACCACCGCATAGAAATAGGCTTCCATGGCCGATTCCACTTCGAGGCGTACGCTGCCTATCGCTTTTAAGCGAGACAAATTTGGGATAGATAATCGGCGGGCTTGCTCAATAAAGGCTACGCTGCCCTTCGATAAGGACAGCATTCGTCCCACACCGCGTTGTCCACAATCGTAACATACGACGCCTCCTAGGCGTGGAGAAAACCACTGGGGGATCTGTTCTTGCGCTAATTTTCCACATTCCGTGCACGAGTCAAATTGAGGACGGAATCCCGTATGCCCCAACACATGGATTTGAAACAAGAGGGCGATGAGGGCCACATCAGCATCGGGGCGCAAAGATTCGAGGCCATGAACAAGTGCTGCATACATGCCTGGATTGGGGTCACGATCCACGGTGATCGCTTCGACCATCTTTACCATCCTCGCGGCTGCGGTCATCACCATTAAATCTTCTCGAATCGACGAATAGCTGGTAACCAAATCAATTTGACTAATTTGGCCTAAGGATTCTGGTGTTTTTTGGAAAAGGGTTAAATCAACCAGCCCGAAGGGTTCAAGCACGCCGCCAAACCGGGTTTTCATCCGACGCGCTCCACGTGCCACCCCTCGGATTTTCCCAAAATTAGGGGAATACACCGTCACAATCCGATCCGCATCACCCCATTTTAGGCTGCGGAGAATGATTCCTCGTGTTCGGACTAATGGCATCGAGACGTTCTCATCTTCCTTTTCACTCCTGACGGTGAATTTCTCCCATGCCATATCCTAAATCGTTTAAGATTCGAGGGTTATCCCGCCAACCCGCCTGAACCTTCACCCACATCTCCAGATAAATTTTCATGGCAAAAAGTTGTTCCATTTCCTCACGCGCCGATTGGCCCACTTCTTTCAGACGATGCCCGCCTTTGCCAATGATAATGCCTTTTTGGCTATCCTTTTCCACTAAAATCGTCGCGAGAATATTCGTCAATTTCTTGGTTTCCTCAAACTGCTCAATGAACACGCCCACGGAATACGGCAACTCAGCATGCGTGGAAGCCAGAACTTTCTCGCGGATAATTTCCGCGGCCATCTGACGCATGGATTGATTGGTCAGAAAGTCTTCCTCATACTTCAACTTTCCAGAATCTGGCAGGCAGGCAAAGGTCAGCTCAACGAGTCGAGACACATTCACCCCAGTTTTCGCGGAAATGGGAACAATTTCGGTCCAGGAGTATCGGCTTCGGTATGCCTCAATCAGTGGGAGTAAACGGGACTTGGCGATCAGATCTGCTTTCGTTAATAGCAGGAACACCGCCTGAAAGGGTCGATCGTTATTCGCCTGAATGACTTGGTCAATCACAAATTGATCACCAGGGCCGGGAGGCACCTGACTATCCCCGAGGACATAGACCACATCAGAATCCGTCAACGTCCCTAACGCGGCTTGAACCATTTGAGCATTGAGACGATGATGCGGCGTGTGAAGGCCAGGCGTATCTACCAAGACCAATTGTCCTTCAGGATAATGTCCGACACCTAAAATGGGCATTCTGGTGGTCTGCGGCTTATCAGAAACAATGGCAACTTTTTCACGGACTAAGGCATTGAGCAATGTGGATTTCCCCACATTCGGACGACCCAGAATGGCAAGTTGACCAGTTTTCATGGCTGAAATTTCCAGGAATACATTATTTATGAAGACTCAGAAGAAACGATGCTGAATGTCAAGAAAAAGGAGAGGCCACACGGCCAGCTAACGTTGGGCCGTAATGGAGGAAGGAGCTGGCTCGACAAATTGATAGACGATTTCACCTTTACGAACCATACCCAAGCGATTTCTGGCTAACTCTTCCAAACGCTGCGGGTCACTTTGAATACGTGTGATATCCTCCTGCATGGCGACATTCATGTATTTTAATTGTTGAATCTGCTCAACCATTTTCTGGCGGTTATCACGCATTTGAAAATAGGCTGGCAAACCATCGGCACTAAAGAACATCGTTCCCGCTAGGATACTCATGATTAAAAATGCTCCAACAAACGGAAGTCGATCAAATAAATCTCCCCAAAACCCTCGTGAGACGTGTTTTTTATTATTGGGCCGCATGGGTTAGGGCTTGGCTTTTACCGGAAGAACATCTTGGCCACGATAGACGGCAGCTGAACCTAGCAATTCTTCAATCCGAAGAAGTTGATTATATTTAGCCAGACGATCAGTACGAGACAACGAGCCGGTTTTAATCTGCCCGGCATTCAGGCCAACGGCTAAATCGGCAATCGTTGTGTCTTCTGTCTCCCCGGATCGATGTGAGACAATCACACCAAAGCCAGCCTGTTGAGCCATTCGCATCGCTTCAATTGTTTCCGTCAAGGTTCCAATTTGATTCACTTTAATCAAAATGGCATTGCCAATGCCTTGCCGAATGCCACGCCCGAGAAACTCAACATTTGTCACAAATAAATCATCGCCAACGAGCTGAACCCGGTCACCAAGCGTTTCGGTTAACAGACTCCACCCTTTCCAATCGCTTTCATCTAACCCATCTTCAATCGACACAATCGGATAACTTTTTACTAAACGTGCGTAATAGTCCACCATTTCTGATGCAGATTTTTTCTGAGTGGAAGAACCCGAACGAACCTGATAGGTTTTGTTCTTAAAAAATTCACTCGCCGCCGCATCTAAGGCCAACACAACATCGTGGCCAGGTGTAAAGCCGGCTTGATCAATGGCTTGCAAAATACTATCCAAGGCTTCTTCATTCGAACGAACCGCTGGTGCGAATCCGCCTTCGTCCCCTACGGCCGTGCTTAAGCCTTTGGATTTGAGCAGCGCCTTTAAGTGATGAAAGATTTCCGTGCCCATTCGAAGCGCTTCATAAAAACTCTTGGCCCCAACAGGCATGATCATAAATTCTTGAATATCTAATCCATTATCCGCATGCGCGCCACCATTAATAATATTCATCATGGGAACCGGCAATTCCCGAGCTGCCACGCCACCAAGATATCGAAAGAGAGGCAATCCCAATTCCATCGCCGCCGCACGAGCAACGGCCAAGGAAACACCTAATGTGGCATTGGCTCCTAGGCGCGTTTTACCTTTGGTCCCATCTAATTGAATGAGTCGAGCATCGACTGCAGCCTGATCTTGTGCCTCCATCCCTTGCAAAGCCGGCAGCATTTTTTTCTGTATTCCTATGATGGCCTTGCTGACCCCTTTACCCATCCATTGCTTTTTATCGCCATCACGAAGCTCTAAGGCTTCACGTGTTCCCGTTGAGGCACCCGATGGGACGGCCGCTCGCCCGATCACGCCGCTAGCCAAGCACACATCGACTTCGACAGTAGGATTCCCACGAGAATCTAAAATCATACGGGCAGTGACATTGTGTATCACACTCATCAGTTATCCTCGTTCCTTTTGATTTCTCTACCCTTTTATGTATGTGTACCCCGAAAGGCACCTTAGATCAAGTTGCCAAGGACTGCTTCAATAATTCATTCACTTTGCCAGGATTCGCTTTGCCTTTCGAAGCCTTCATCACTTGTCCAACTAAAAACCCTAATACGGCTTCTTTTCCCCCACGATATTGCTCAGCTTGTGCCGAATGTGCAGCCAAAACCTCTTCAATAATAATGGTTAACTGCCCTTCATCGGAGACTTGCACCAGCCCTTTCTCCTTGACTAATTGCTCCGGGGTAAGATCCGTCGAATAGAGCTCAGGAAATAGGTCTCGTGCCGCTTTCAAGCTTACCCTCCCCGAATCAACTAATTGCAACAGCTCGGCTAACCGTTCAGGGCCCACAGGAGAATCTTCAGGTGATGTCCCAGATACATGAAGTTCCCGAATGAGTTCTCCCGTCACCCAATTACTCACTGTCTTGGGGTGAGAGAAAAGTTTCACGCAGGATTCAAAATAATCGGCCAACCCTTTGGAATCCGTCAAAATAGCCGAATCATATTCAGACAATTGATAGTCCTGTGTAAATCGTTGTCGTCGTACCGAAGGTAGCTCAGGAATCGTGCCACGAAGTTCTTCTATCCATTCAGAATCAATTGTGACAGGTAGCAAATCTGGATCGGGAAAATAGCGATAATCATGGGCCCCTTCCTTACTCCGCATCACCGCAGTCTGGCCGTTTTGGACATTCCACAGCCTTGTTTCTTGCTGAACGGTACCCCCTTCACCGAGGAGTTCAGCCTGACGACTGATTTCATAGTCCAAGGCATCTTTGGCATATCGAAAAGAATTAATATTTTTCAATTCTACCTTGGTCCCCAGGGATTCCTGCCCTTTGGGCCGGATGGACACATTCGGCTCACACCGAAAACTCCCTTGCTCCATATTCCCATCGCAGACGTCTAAATAGACCAACAGGTCCCGTAAGGTTTTTAAATAGGCATCAACTTCGTCTGAGGAATAGAGATCGGGCTCTGTCACAATTTCCAATAATGGCGTTCCGGCCCGGTTTAAATCGACATGACTATCTTCGGATCCTTCATCATGAACATTTTTCCCGGCATCTTCTTCCAAATGTGCTCGCATGATACGAACGCGTTTACTTTTACCATTCACTGAGATTTCTAACCACCCTGGGCCGCAAATGGGCAGATCATACTGAGAGACTTGATAGCCCTTAGGTAGATCTGGATAAAAATAATTTTTTCGAGAGAACTGATTCGCCAGGTTCAATTCACAATGCAGGGCAAGGCCAGTACGCACCGCCATTTCAACAGCTCGTTGATTGAGAACAGGCAAACTTCCTGGTAACCCTAAACACACTGGACAGGCTTGGGTATTCGGGGGAAGACCAAACGAGGTTGGACAACTACAAAAGAGCTTCGTCTGGGTTTGGAGTTGCGCATGCACTTCAACTCCAATGACTGGTTCATACACCATAACAATATTCTTTAAAATAAATCAGCACCCAAGGCTAATCCAGTGAGTTTATTTCTCGCTCACGACGCATAGCATCTCGCCCAGCATCTAACGCTTCCCGAACTGCGCAGGAAATTTCATCAACCAATTCTCGCCCTCGACCCACCACTTCTTCAACGGTATCGGTGGCACGATCTTTTAGTCCTAGCAAATCTTCACCAGTACGCCGGGCATAGCCTGTGACACGCTCCCGTGAGTCTCGACCTGGTTGAGGTGCCAACATCACGGCTGTCACTGCGCCCAATAACGCCCCACTCAAAAATGCTAATGCTACTGATCCGGATGAAGCACCTGAGCTCGTGGCCATAGTTCAATCCTCCTTGTTAGTCTCTTGGTTCTTTTTGAACACGATGTTTTACCGTCGAGGTCACCGCCTTAAAGCCTGCGAGAAGACTGGTCAAGCCAACCATTACGGCTCCACCTTTCCCACGCACCGTTTGATTCACCTGATTCACCGTATGTCCCACTTCACCAACGGCATCTAAAAATACGGTTGCGCGATCCACCCCCACACGGGCTTGGTCGGTTAAGGCCCGAATATTTTCATTCGTCCCTTTCACCTCTTTGAGCATCCCCGGCAATTCGTGATTCAACCGAATGAGCAAGCGTTCTGACTGCCCAACTGTTTTCTTCACTTGAAGAATAGTCGGAACCAGGTAGCCCACTAACACAACCACGGCCACTGCAATGATCATTACGGCCAAATCCACCATACGTACTTATCCTTTCAAGACCGAATTACCGGTCGTTTGCTTCGCCAATTGGTTGCCTGCTCATAGGCATAGGCTGCTCGGAGAACGATATTCTCCTCAAACGGACGCCCCGTCAGTTGCAGCCCTATCGGCAAACCTTTTGAACTGAACCCACAAGGAATAGAGATAGCTGGCAATCCCGCCAAACTCGCTGGAATGGTATAAATATCAGATAAATACATTTGCAAGGGATCTTCTAACCGTTCACCAAGTCGAAAGGCCGGGGTCGGCATGACGGGGCTGACTAAAAAGTCGACTTCTTGAAAGACGGCGTCGAAGTCACGTTGGATCATCGTTCGGACCGCTTGGGCTTTCGCATAATAGGCCTCATAATATCCGGCACTCAACGCATACGTCCCCAGCATAATCCGGCGTTTCACTTCAGGACCAAATCCTTGCGATCGAGTACTGTGGTACATCTCAGCCAGCTCTTTTGATTCTTTGGCGCGAAATCCATATTTCACTCCATCATACCGAGCCAAATTCGAACTCGCTTCGGCGGTGGCAATAAGATAATACGTGGCAATGGCTCGTTCGGTTGAGGGCAACGTGACTTCTTGAATCTTCCCCCCTATTCCTTCTAACACCTGAATGGCATCTTGAATTTTCTCTGCGACTTCGGGATCGAGCCCTTCGGCAAAATATTCTTGGGGTACGCCGACAACTAATTTTTTGATGTCTTTCTTTTTCGCGGATTTCGTGAAATCAGGAAAATCTCTTTTCGCCGAAGTCGAATCTAACGGATCATGCCCCACCAGAGCATTCAGCATAATGGCAGCGTCCGTCACCGTTTTGGTAATAGGCCCAATTTGATCTAACGACGACGCAAACGCCACCAACCCAAACCGGGACACGCGCCCATATGTCGGCTTCAACCCAACCACCCCACAACAGGCTGCCGGTTGACGAATGGATCCACCCGTATCAGAACCTACGGCCGCCACACATTCATCCGCCGCCACTGCAGCTGCAGACCCCCCACTGGATCCTCCAGGAATATGTTGTTGATTCCACGGGTTTCTTGAAGGGCCAAATGCTGAATGTTCAGTGGAAGAGCCCATGGCAAATTCATCTAAATTGGTTTTTCCCAGAATTAAGGGTTTCTGGGCCTTGAATTTTGTCATGACGGTTGCATCGTAAGGAGGAACAAAGTGTTCAAGCATTCGAGAGCCACAAGTTGTTCGCATCCCTTTCGTGCAAATATTATCTTTAATACCTAGTGGCATCCCCATCAGCGGTTCTGTTTTTCGCCAGGCCTTCAGTCCATCATCAATGGCTTGTGCGTTCACAAGGAGGTCTTCCCGAGACGTCAAGCTAATATACGATTTAATTTTTGGTTCCACTTGGCTGATCCGAAGCAGATAGGCCCGGGCAATTTCTCCCGCGGTGATTTCCCCACTTGTAAATTTATCCTGTAACTCCTTTAACGTGAGCTTAAACAAGGCCATACAAAAGGGGTACCTTCAAACTAGAGGGAGACTCTGAGGGGCCACAGAAAGGTCAAGTGGGATCAGTTGCACGAATCGCATTGCGCGCATCGACCTGAATAATTTTAGGAGCATGGCGCTTGGCCTCATCATCATTGAAAAATTCATAACAAAAAATGATGACCAAATCGCCCGTCACCCCTTTTCGGGCTGTCGGACCATTGAGAATAACCTCTCCTTTGCCACGTATGCCAGGAAGCGCGTAAGTGGAAAAGCGCTCTCCATTGTTCAGGTTAGAGACTTGAACCATTTCATAGGGTAAAATCCCAGCCTGATCCATCAACTCTTCATCAATGGTCATGCTGCCTTCGTATTCCAGGTTAGATTCGGTCACCGTTGCCCGATGAATTTTGCAGCGTAATAATTGTCGATACATATAAATTTCCTACCATTTAAATTCTTATAAAGATAAACAGGTATCAGACTGACTATTTTTCGATGATTTTTGGCACGACAAAAAACCCCTCGCTCTCTTCCGGCGCATTGGCCAACGCTTGGTCCTGAGTGAGGCCTTCTCGTGGCAAATCTTCGCGTAAAAATGATTCCTGGTCGGCGACAGAGGCCGTTAGAGGAATTCCTTCCGTCCCCACCTCTTGTAATTGTTCAACAAACGTCAAAATCTGACTCAATTGTCCACCAAAGAGCGTTTTTTCTGGTTCCGTCAAATCGAGCCTGGCTAACTTGGCTACATGTTCAACTTCCTTGTGAGAAATCCTCGCCATAATGATTCTCAGAAATCCAGGAGTCAATAAGAGAATACTGAATGAAAAAGTTCGGAAAATTGCCTAAGTCGCACACGTATTTTTACCATGAATTTCTCTTCAAAAGCTACTTTGGACAACATGAGCCAAGATTAAGCGAACGGTAGATTCTCTCAATTCCAAGTTACGATTTGTTGGCAAAATAGCCCTCATCAGCAAAACTGACGTACCGCCCATCACCAATAACCACATGATCCAGGACACGGATTCCCAAAATCTCACCAGCTTCCATGAGCCGTTGAGTGAGAGCATGGTCTTCCTGACTCGGCTGCGGATCGCCGCTTGGGTGATTATGCACAAAGATAATGGCGGCAGCTGATTCCCGCACGGCAAGGTTATACACCTCACGGGGATGGACAATGCTGACAGTCAAACTTCCTTGCGACACGGTAAAATCCCGAATAACGGTATGCTTGGCATCCAAGAGCACGGCTTTAAAGACTTCATGCCGAAGGTCCCTTAATAGCGGATAATAATGTTGGAAAATATGCTTGCTCCCTTGAATCCGCTTTCCTTCGGTTAGGGGTGCAGCCAGGGTTCGTTTTCCTAACTCGATCGCGGCCAATATTTGTGCGGCTTTAGCAGGCCCAATACCTGAAATCGCACAGAGCTCTTCTAAGCTCCGGTTGGCCAGCCCCCGCAACCCTTCCAATTGAGTTAAAACATCCATAGCTACCTCAACCGCTGAAAAATCTGTCCGCCCAACCCGAAGAAGAATGGCTAGCAATTGGGCATCAGATAGTCCTTGAGGCCCTTTCGCAAACAACAGTTCTCGAGGGCGCTCTTGTTCAGGCCACGATTGAATACCTTTTTTTGTCTCCACCATGTCTTACCGTTCCCCTCACCTATAGTGGCTACCTTTCCACACTATACGCAGCACATTTTCCTTCCGTCAAAACGCACTCGTGCATTTTTAGGATATCCCTCAAACACCCATTTGTTGAGGTTTCTTTACCTATGCTATCGTCTCAATCGTGGTGGATTTTTCGTCTATTCGCATTATTTCCGGATCCTTGAAAGGTCGAAAAATCCCTACATTACAGGGGCAAGGCATCCGTCCGACTTCGCTCAGATCCCGAGAAGCCTTATTCTCCATTCTTGGCTCAATCATTTCTGGCGCATGCGTGGCTGATTTGTTTGCGGGCAGCGGGTCGATTGGGCTGGAAGCGTTAAGCCGAGGAGCGAAGAAAGCGATCTTTGTTGAGCAAAATGCTGAGGCAGGGCAGACACTTGAGAAAACACTGGCTCAATTCAAGCTAGGGTCACAAGGCCAGGTGGTCATTCAGGACGTGGCGCTCGCCATCCAAAACCTCTATTTGGTACGATGGCAACCGTTTGACGTGCTGTATATTGATCCTCCCTATCAATTCGAAGATATTCTCCACCTTCTCGTACAGGTAGAGAATGCGGATCTTGTTGCGAATAATGGGCATGTGATTTATGAACATTTTTCAAAACGGACGCCACCATCCAATATTGGGCAATGGACTCTAACTCGGACGGCAAAATATGGGGATACAGGGTTGAGCTTTTACCGACCACAGGCATCGACGAACATTGAGCCCCGGAGTAGGAATGCGCCATGACGATTGGCATTTATCCAGGCACGTTTGATCCTATTACACGCGGCCATGCTGACGTCATTGCCCGAAGCCTGCATGTCGTTCAACAAGTCGTGGTGGCCGTGGCACCGAATCCTCGCAAAGCCCCATTGTTCGATCTTAAGGAACGAGTCGAACTCGCTAAGATTGCGACCCGAGATCTCCCCGGAGTCGTTGTTGAACCCTTTGATGGTTTGCTCGTGGAGTACGTGCGTCGACGAGGTGCTCAAGCGATCATTCGTGGACTTCGAGCAGTGTCAGATTTTGAGCATGAATTTCAAATGGCTTTATTGAATCGAAAACTCGACAAGAACTTGGAGACCATGTTTCTCATGGCAAGCGAAGAATATTCCTATCTGACTTCCAGCATGGTGAAAGAAGTCGCCTCGGTCGGCGGGCCGCTTCATGACTTCCTCCATCCAGAAGTCGCCGAACGTCTCATCACCCAATTGCGATTAACTCGATCATGAGCCTAGCTTCCCGCACCACACGCATCACGCCCTCGCCAACGTTACAACTATCAGCCACCGTCAAAGCGATGCTGGCCCAAGGGCAACGCGTCTTTGACTTTACGGCCGGCGAGCCATCCTTTGATTCGCCCGATGCAGCCAAACAGGCCGCCATCACGGCAATCCAAGCAGGGTTTACCAAATATACTGCGGTCACCGGTATCGATGAACTCAAGGATGCCATCATCGAAAAGTTTCAAGCCGATCAGGGACTCACCTACTCGCGCTCCCAGGTTGTGGTGTCCTGCGGTGCTAAACACACCCTTTTTAATTTGGCCCTGGCTCTCTTTGAATTCGGAGATGAGGTGATCATCCCAGCCCCGTACTGGGTCTCCTATCCTGAACAGATTCTCATTGCCGATGCTACGCCCGTCTTCTTACCGACACCGGAAGCAAAGAACTTTGCGATTGATCTTTCGACCTTGAAAGGCCTCATCACCGAACGGACTAAGGCGATCATCCTCAATTCCCCCTGCAATCCAACTGGCAGCATGTATGACCGAGGCACGCTCGAAGGGATCGCCACCCTTGCGCTTCAACACAACCTGGTGGTCATTTCCGACGAAATTTATGAAAAAATGGTGTATGACGACCACCAACATTGTTCTATCGCCACAGTCCATCCCGACATGCTTCAACACACCGTGATTGTGAATGGGGTTTCGAAAACCTATTCCATGACCGGCTGGCGCATCGGCTATGCGGCAGGTCCCGAGCCCATTCTCAAGGCTATGGCGAATATCCAAAGCCAAAGCACGTCTAACCCTACCTCCATTGCACAAAAAGCGGCAGTGGGAGCGCTTCAAGGGGGGCCACCATTTATCGAGCACATGGTCAAAGAATTGGATGTTCGACGCCGGGCGATTGTGGAAGGCTTCAATCGGATTCCTGGCATGCACTGCCCCATGCCTGCTGGAGCCTTCTATGCCTTTCCCAATGTGACAGGCTTATTGGGGCGGCGTTTTGGGGGAAAGGCCTTATCGACTCCTTTTGACCTGGCCAACTTTTTCCTGAATGAGGCACAAGTGGCTTGCATCCCGGGAGAGCCATTTGGCGCCCCTTCCCACCTCCGTTTTTCCTATACCGGGGCATTGCCGGTTATTGAGGAAGGCCTTCATCATCTGGCTCAAGCTATTGCCAGACTCGATTAAGGCTCTTTTAATCAAAAAAATGTGCCCGATCTACTTTCCAGAAATCTTGCGACTCCTGTTGACTTGGAGGATAGATGCCTTATCTTCAAGTCACGAATTCTTTTATGAAAATGACATCATCGCTTGTTTAGAGGAGGTTACCGGTGCCGATTTACGAATATGAATGTACCAGTTGTAATAAACGGTTTGAGCTCCAACAAAAAATGACTGATCCTTCGATCCAAACTTGTGACCAATTGGGCTGTGCGGAAGCCAAACCCGTTAATAAAATCATCTCCGCCCCAGCGATCATGTTTAAGGGAACCGGCTGGTATGTAACCGACTATTCCGATAAGCTCAAAGACCCTAATGCCAAACCGGAGAATAAAGGAGAAAAGACAGAAGTCAAAAGCTCAGCATCCCAATCTGATAGCAAGGGAAATTCGGAGAGCAAACCCAGCGGTGAGAGCTCCTCAAACCAGAGCAGTAGTGACAGTAACAAGAATTCATCTACGCCAAGTTCATCCAGCACACCCGGTTCATCAGAGTCTTCCTCCTCTTCAGGATCAAGCTCATCCGCATCTTCCACCTCATCGAGTTCAAGCTCTTAGGCCAGCTTAGATGTCCATCCTCTTGCCCAACGGTACTAGTCAATCTGCTTTTTCAGCAGATCTGCCAATACCTGTTCCCAAATCATCTCTGCGAGTCTTCGATACCCTGTCGTCGCCAGATGCAAACCATCATTTGAATAGGCAATAGCCAACGCTTGAGTCTCCGGCTCACAGGTCTCAGTAAACCAATCTACCACCGGAAAATGCCTCTGACTGCCGAGTTTTGTAATCGCTTGATTCAGCGTCACTCGTTGAGCAATCGCTCGCTTGATAGCTGGGCTGATCACACCGTTAGATGACCCATCTGTAGAATGATCATTTTGTTCGACATCCTCTCGTATAGAGGGCACAGTGACAGCCACTGGAAGAATTCCATGCCGTTGCGCATGCTCATAAAAGAAGTCCAGGTTTCCCAGTATTTCGGAAGAAGAGATCCCCAAACCTAAATCATTCGTCCCGCCAAGGAAAATGGCGACCTGGGGCAAAGGCTCAAGAACATCTGCATGAAATCGCCGTCGCATATCCTGCGTTGTCTCTCCACATACCCCTCGAACCAATACCTGTCCGCGATTCCCTATCCACTCTTGCAGATAGGATCCATAGGGGATACCTTCGGGAAATGGCAAATGCCTAGTTGGCGAGAGATATCCCAAGGTCAGACTATCTCCAAAACACACGATATTAAATGGGAGTAAATGATCGCTCATAACTCGACGTGCACAGTATTTCACGAATTCAACGACAGCATTTTATCAAAATACACATTCAAAAAATGGTGTCATTCCTTGGCTTGACAGTCTCAAACAGCCTCGTTACCCTCACAGGGTTTACCTGCGAGTCTCCTGCACTCTTGGAGTCTGGCGAGCTCACGAAATCTCATCCTTAATTTACCAGAGGAATATCTATGATGATACCGAACGTTCTAGGATTCAAAAAACTTTCCACAATCCTGATAATCGGGTTCTGTTCTCTTGGACTCACAGGAGAATTAGCCTTGGCGGCTAAAAAAGGTTCATTTCGCTTAGGAGTCATCGATCCCCAGGCTGTCATTGAGAAATCCAAGGCTGGAAGTCGAGCCTTAGCAGGCCTCAAAGAACATGCGCAGGCTCGAGAGACCGTGATGAAAAACGACCAGAAAGAATTAGAGAAACTGCAAGAGGAACTTGAAGCTAGCAAAGATAAGCTAAGTGCCGCAGAACAAAAAGTTAAACAAGACCGTTTTTCACAAAAATTTCAAGAATGGCAAAAACGCGGACAGGAATTCCAGAATGAACTAGGAATGAAACAAAAAGAACTCGTTCAGGAATACATGAAAAAAATCGAAGAAGCCACAAAGATTGTCGCAAAACGGCATGGGTTCGATGTGGTCATTGATAAGGGAAGCCAAAGTACGCTTAAAATTGTCCTTTATCATCGAGATGGATTAGATCTCACCAACGAGGTGATCAAAGAATTCAATAAACGCTTCAAATAACGACTCCCACTCATAACACCCTACCGACAATCCTCTGTGAGCCCAAACTCACAGAGGATTTTTTTATCTGACCTGAGTCGAAATATTCCGCAAGAAAGAAAATCGATCCCTTTCCTCTACAAAAAAAGGACAACCAATTTACAACAACATTGTCATTGGGACATTAACGGACATTGTGTTGAGGTCATTGTAAAATTCGTTAAGAGTCCCCCCCTAATTTACTATTTACGTTTGCTATGCGAGGGCCTATGTTTTCGAGAAACATAGGGCGTTTAGGAGAAGAGCATTACTTATCTAAGCAAAAATTTTCAATAAAAAGAAAACCATAAAGTGGCCTATAAACAACGTGTTCAGGAGCAAAAAATCGGCGTTTTATTAAATAATACTTTTCATTATTAATAAAATTACAGGAGAGATAATGAGTAAAACCACTTGGAGCCGTTATGAAGCTGGTCAGTACCCCGACACACCACAAAACTGGAAGCACCTTGAGGCTCGAAAAGGACAATTCCAAGAAATCCATCCTGGATATTATGCGGCAAGAGACGGCTCAACGATAAAGTGTTTGCCAAACGGAGTGCTAGATGTTCGGTTAATTCCCTCTCCCATTCAAACAACCCAATAAACATTTAAGAAGGACTTGGTATATTCAAAAAAAATCCAGCCTTAAAGAATTCCTCATTTAAGCTATCCTCCTTTTTTAGGTATATGCCTCTATTAACTAGTGTCAATTTACCTGGCACTTGGCGACCGAGCGGTACAAAAAACGAATCTATCCCTTCCAATGAACATTGAGTGCTCTTCCTGGGCGTCTAGTATTTCGAACGGCTATAGACCCCTCCATGATGCATGGAAATCTTATGATTATTTTGCATAAGGATAGAAGCGAATTGTGAAACCCACCACAATCGACACAACCTCTCAATGGATGTTCAATCACAAAAACAAGCAATTATGCTAATTTATCAAAGTAATGCCTTTTTCATATTGTTCCTCTTGGTTCTATTGACTGAGCACGTTAGTATGGCCAGTTCCGTGGTAACTTGTATAATCGACAAGTTGGCGTCTCTAGTCATCTGAACTGCCAATAAAAATCCCTTTAAACTTCTCCACATTTCGCTGACACACCTCTTGATTCGTTGAGAATCTTTTCGAATCTGCGCGCAAAAGCGAGGGAAAATCATTAAGAACTACCTTTGCGGTAAAAGTGAAGGCCGACATTTGTACCCGAAAAGCCTATGGATGGCATTTCTCATTTTTGAGGTCTTTACCTAAGTCGATTATTTCCTGTTTGGTGATAGGGCTTTTTTTCTTGAACAATTTTCCGAGAGTCGGCAGTTGATACTTACTAGCGATGGCCATTTTGGAGAGATCGGGCGAGGCTTGACGATTTATATAATCAGTCCTAAAGGTATCCTAATAGACGTGAGCTAAGATGGTATTGGAAGAAACCACAAGAGAAATTCAGGACAGGTAGTATTTAAAAGAGACGGGACAAACGCTTGAAGATGGGATGTTGTTGGCGTCTACGTTGTCGAAATAATTCTAGAGGATGGGAAGTAAGTGGAACCCTTAAACAATTCAACTCTGGCTTGCCTTGCCTCGATTGAAACAGCCAGCCCACGAGAACCAATAACACCACCCAGCCTATTACCCACAACCAGGAAAGGGTTATATCCAGAAGCACAAAACCACTCCCGCAACAATGGTTAAGCACCAACAGATTTCGTGAGAAAATTGCTCTCCCTCACTCCAATTGTAAAATCCTTTCTCCATACCGTGACTCCTTTTGTAGTTTCTTCACTCTACTCACGGCATTCCGCTCCAAACTATTACCCAAATGAACCAGTTCCCCTATACAAGCATATGTGGGGCGCGATAACGAGGCTAGTTATTTAATTCAGAAGCCCATTCTACAAATAGGCTAACTGAGAAAGATGGCTAGTCCCTCCGAGATTGATGCCAGAATCGGGTAAACCAGGAACAAAAACACGGCCAGGGTTGCGCTCAGCCTACGAGGAGCATGAAAACCACCATTCCGATAAGCCATACCCAAGCGTACATTAGCTCCACAACCATGATGCGGCTAAATATATCGAGAGCCAGAGGATCGCCGTGGACAGTAGAATGAACCACCACCCAATCTTTTCCGAAGATTCTTCCCACTGATTTTGAAACCCATAATGATTGTCCATCATGTGCCTCCTTTGTTTGTTCTCATTACGTTACCCACGTATTTTCTTGACGGACCATTACCCAAAAGAACGAGACTGCAGGCAGAATATTGAGGATGAAAAATCGCGAGGTGAGGTATAGAGATGATGATTCAGGATGGTGAAAAGGAGAAGCAAGCTTCCCCTATTCGAGGGGGTAATACCCCGTGCAAGCATCCAATAGGCTTTCCTTTGTTTTTCTCTTTCTGATGGTGCGTGTTGACATCATCAGGCCATCGGAATCTGGCACTTTGCTGCCAAGAGTGGTGGTGTTTGCGAGGGTAGTGGTGTCTAATCCCAGGATGGGATCGGCAGATGAGTAGAATAGCTCACGAATCACAGACCAATTAGATCAAATTCCGCA
Organism: Nitrospirales bacterium; assembly: GCA_029261275.1. Taxonomy (GTDB): domain Bacteria; phylum Nitrospirota; class Nitrospiria; order Nitrospirales; family UBA8639; genus Nitrospira_E. Next base: position 1,990 of record JAJDBR010000127.1, on the reverse strand, counting down.
CGCGCCAATCTGTCCCGAGAAAGACCAGCGTCAACAGCGTACACCCGTGCGTCATCGTGAGAAATTGGCTCTACGCCCTTTCCTATGAACGATTCGTTCGACGTAGCTTCATCCCATCGTGAGCAGGCCCCGGCATTACAGGCCACCACTTTGATTCCGACATAAACGAATTTCATGCCATCAGATATTCGTTTTGGGAAAGCCTCGGCAACGCCACAATCAAATGTGCGGTGTGGGAGAGATGGCTTTTGCCGTTGCTAACTTTTGTCATAGTAGCCCCTCCTTTCTTGTATGACACCTGGAGGAGGTTGAAAGAATAATTTCTCAGAGGGAAAGGAAAGCAGTAAGACGGTGTACTCAAACTATGAACCCTCGATAAGAATTGGCTAGCTCTGTGAGAAATCCAGGGTCTCTGGGTTTGGAATTACTGATCGTGGCGTAGATATGCCAAGTACCTATGTGGAGTTTTTGTTGCTGCTACTTTGCCGTAACATCTCAGCGGCCCTTGATGAAACATGAACACGTTGGCAAGAGATCATGGCGAGATGAGGCTACAAACAAAGAAGGGAGTGATCGCTCACTCCCTTCAAGTTGCCTTCAGCTACAACCTTTTAATAAGAGCCCACCCAGGATTTCTTAACGATCATCAGTTACTGCCATCCACAATCATCACATGTCGGAGGCATCGGTTGATAGGTGTGATAACCGTTAAGCCCGGTCATTTCTTTGAGCGCATCATGTTTGATGACCTGAGGTGCCGCATACATTTCTTTTGATTTTTGGTTTTGCATAAGTCAAACCTCCTTAATTTTTTTTCATGACCACCTAGACACAATTTATAGTTTTCAACTCATTTTCTTTCAGAGAACAACACAGATGGATTCTGTTCCCTTAATCGGTTTTCCGTCGAATAGTTCACCAACCAAGGTTGCGGTGGCATTGTTGCCCAGAGATCATTCCCAGGAACCCCCATAAACAGTTCCAACAATTTCAAAACATTAGCTAAGGGCCGTGGATACCGTTGTATAGAGGCTGGTCACCTTGCCACCGAGGATTGCGACGGATCCGACAATCACTGCCGCAATAAAAGAAGCCAACATCGCATATTCAATAGACGAGGCTCCTTCTTCTTCATACATCAAACATACGAATTGGTTAACCATAGCGTCTCTCCTTATCGGGCTCAATGTTGTGCACTACCCCAGCTTGCCCGAAAATAGCTGGCATAGGCGTTTCCCCTTGGTGGACCGTTTCGCCACTAACCCGGCCATCAGGGCCTAGCCTGACTCGCACGTTAGATGAATGTCTCATTCAGTTCCACGCCAAGACCCTTCAAAATCCCCACAACGATCAAGCCTAATAAGGCGAGAAACAACCCATATTCCACAACTGCCGAGCCACCGCTTTCATCAAGAAATTTAATCATTCGTCTGTAAGCCTCCTGTCAATTCTTTGTAATATTTTTTGCATTACGAATGCTTAGAATCCTAGGAAAAGCAAAGATTATTCCATACCCCGCATCAAGAATGGTTCTCCTGCCTTGCTTTGAAATGCTGGATTTTGATTTACCTCTTTGTAGTGGAAGGAGGGACATCATGAAGGTACAGGCATTCCCCATGTGTAAAATTTTCCAACCGAAACCCCCAACCTGCTTGAAGGTTTAATAGGAACTTGAGGAAACTAAAGAAAATGATGGAGAAGATCTGGGAAAAGGTATAAAAATTCTGACCGGTTGGAAATGATAAGATATGATGCCCAAGGGTGTTCCGCAGGTCACGGTTTTAACACGACGCTTTAAAACCCCTTCACAAGCCCCTCCCCTATCAGGTGAAAACCTGGCTTTAGGCTTTTGATTTGATTGGTGCCGGAGGCCGGACTTGAACCGGCACGGGCCGTTAAGCCCGAGGGATTTTAAGTCCCTTGCGTCTGCCTGTTCCGCCACTCCGGCAGGGTCCAGGTAAGAGCGCTGACTGTACCACTCCCTCTAAAT
>JAJDBR010000126.1 GCA_029261275.1 Nitrospirales bacterium | reverse complement strand
CCCGATAGGAGATGAGATGACGCGCCGATATGCGGGCGAAAACGTGGAAGTCTATGAGCTTTGGACATGGTACAAACACCAAATCGTTAAGAACACAGATCCTGCCATTCCAAAAGGTTGGTGGTTCTATGGAAAATACAGCAATGGTGAGCCTATTCCAAAGGCTGCTCGCGAACTTTATCGTCGTCGTGATGACCTTAAGGCAGCGTTTCCTGACCCATATGATTCTTCTCAAGGTGGATACGGTGAATGGTATGATAAAGAAATTAGTGCAATCTAATACATGTGCAAGACCGAATCTTTACAAATTCTAAGGTGACATCCGAGTCGCAACGTTTTACTGATGAAAACTTCTAGTGTCTTTACTTACAGCAATAGTCCCCGTGGGCCTGTTACCGACGGGAAAATGGGTATTCTGTTGCTAAGGCCCTACCAAGACCAAATAGTTCGCAGACATTACTTTCAAATATAACTCTGGAACGAGTTCTGGATGAGTCCAAACGCTCGCACATTGTCTCATATCCGGTGATGTGCAGGGACGAACTGCTTTGGCAACTTGTTCGGGCTACCTGGCCCGCGTGGCGGACATATGCTGGAGCCACGGTGCGCCATGACTACGAATGAGGTGGAGTGTGCGATCTATCTGTGGCTGACGAGCCCCTGCTAGAAAATCTTAATACTACCCATAGCCCTAGAGCCCTCTATGGAGTCTTTAATCCCTAGGCAAACCCCTAAAGGACTGGTTTGGATTCATGTTTACCCCCAAGCACGGGGGTTGGTTGAAATTGCATTGAACATGCGTATTAAGCAATGCTTCGACAGATGCCTCAACACGATGGCCGAAACAAATGCCAAAATAGAAGGGTAGTCGATTCGCAGGAACAAGCTGCAGGAAACATTCACTCGGCAATTCACAAATGAGAATGTCAGGATTAAACTCAGGCGCTTTTATGTGATCCTTGATAAATGGCAGAATATTAGCCTAATTGTGCAAGCCCATATATTCCTTCGAGCCTAGAAAACATGCATGAACAGTCTGATCAGTCCCTCTCTTGATTTATCATACTCTGAATGCGCCCGGTATTTTAACGGTAGACTTTACAAGGCTTTAGTGGGCGATAGCTGACTAGGATAAGGAATTTTTTTTGCTTGCTGTGGGAGGTGAGGGATGTCCTCATTGTACACGATCAGATAAAACGCCAGGTAATCCCGTGGAGTCGTAGTAGGCAATGGCGCCGTCTGCAAAGTAGTGACTTACGATAGACCTTCTTGATTGAGAGTGTTCAGTTCTCGGTTTGCCACAATGTAGAAGATTTTCATGCCAAATTAGCACTTGTCCGCGCTTGGCTATATAGGGAACTTCTTCGAGTTTTGATTCTTCTAGCATTTCTTGCCATCGTCCCACCACCTTGATCCCGAATTCTGAAAAGTCTCCATTTTCCATCTTTGCGCAGTCAACCGTGTGGTTGTAGATAGCTGGAAATCGATGACTGCCAGGCACAACACTGAGCTCTCCAGAACCGGGCTTGACATCTTCAATCGCCACCCAGACTCCGCACATATAACCTGCGGGGAATGGCGTCAAATGAACAGTATCCTGATGATAATCTTGCTGACTTCCAAAAATGTAAGTTAACGTTTGGCAGGGCCGCACAGGAACCCCAAAAATAAGGCTCAGATAGTGAATAATCATAGGATGAGTCCAGAGGCTCCGGATTGCATCGCTACGTTGGTGAAGTCCTTCCAAGCGTTGACTTGAGCCGTATTCATAGCCTTGATAGCCCTCTGCCACCGCTTGGTCCAAGTCTTTGTCTATACTTTCAAGAAGCGAATCTTCGATTGGATGTGGGAGAATGATATAACCGTGTTCAACGAAATATTGTAGACTTTCTCGTTCCTCGTGATTTATTTTGTCTTGATCAAATTGTTCATCCAGGTGAAGACTCGCATTCTCAAGATTGAACCAGGGAAACAACGATCGGTTAGAATAATCGAAGTCCCTTGCGTCACATACCCCGTTGAAAGCCCACGGGGTATTGTGCTCTTTTAAGCTAGCTGCAACTGCTTGGGCAAGGGATCCAGAGTTTTGGATGTTTAGCTCAACCTTTCCCGTATAAAATGATTCGCCCTGATCGTCATGCATCTCAAATTGAATAGAATTTTTTCCGTTTGGTAAATAATGAGAATTGACTACAATCCAAAATTTCAATTCTTGCGCATCAATATGCAAGGGAACGGACACAGTTGACAGATCTGTATCAACCGCATGAATACGCAATTTCGCATCCTCTGTTTCATTAGAGAACGCGGGAATTTTTAAATGAAAATCGATGCGGACCATTGCCGAATTGCTATTAGCAGGATTGGGCAGGAAATGGTGGACTTGCGGGGGTTTTTCGGGGTGATTGAAAATGGACAATAGCAACTCCTGTTAAGTGGGTAAATTATATAATATACCCATTGTTACCTACGGAGGTTGTAATCTGCTTGTACGAATTATCATTATCGATGGAGAACAATCGAACCTGCGGTTCACTGATGGTAACAAATTGACTTCGACGGAAATTGTAGCGAAATCAAAAATTTCCACCAACTTTATTTTGCGTACCAATCTGGGCCGCATAGCCAACTATCTCTACCATTCCATTCCGTCGCCAAACATAACAACTCGATCCACCCCGTTTTATTTCCAGGTTTGAAGGCCCATCAGGCCCATCACCTTAGGACCACCATTATATCTTCGATTTAATCCTATCCTAAGTAACACGCAGGCTACCTCCATTGGCGCTAAGAGCATCTTATTCTGGAGTTTTTATCCAATTTAAATGTACTTCGACTCCAGGCGACAGTTCAATCGATCCTGATCTACCCAGCATATGTTGAATCCTCAGGATAGCTGCTCGACAAATGTATACGGGAACAGAAATATTGTATACCTTTGAATAGCCTAATTCAATTGCCTTACCTTCCAAAGAGCTTAAGCGGGGAGCTTCAATCGTTGTCGAATTGATCGGTGATGGTATTTCTATCAAATCTTGATTGAATGACGATCAATTGCCCCAAGGCTTAGAGCACATTTTTGCGAAAGCCATCTACCTACGCTACATAAACCACAGGCCCTGGTAATGTCAGAGCAGTCGGGAGATTGACCTTCAAAGGGCTCTTTGGAACTTTTTTGTTGCTCAATAGAGCCTTTTAATATTCCTATTCCAAGAAGTCTAAAACAGCAGCTTCTTTTCTGGATTGGTCAATGTCAAACATCATTATGTCACATTGGAATTGTTTCTCCTATACTTAACGACGCCCTTCAATAATAGCTTGTACGCGTTCATGAAACTTTTTCTCACAGAGGGCCACATCAAAACAGTGGCGTACTTTTTCCGCAGCTGCTTGCCCATATCGATGGCGACGATCTGTATCACGAATAAGCGATTCAATGGCGTTTGCTAAAGCAACAGAATTCCGTTGTGGCACGAATACTCCATTTTTGCCTTCATCCACAACTTCGGGAATCGACCCTGAGTCTGTGACAACGACTGGGAGCCCCGTGGCCATTGCTTCCAATAAAGCTGTCGGAATGCCATCTTGGTCTCCAGTCTCAGTCTGGACAAACGGGGCCACAAATAAATGCCCCTTATTTAGGAATTGTTTGACTCCCTCTTCATTCTGAAATCCTTCCATGTGCACCTTACTCCAGAGGTCTAGCTCTGTAAGGCGTGCATCGATTTTGGCTTTATACAATTGGCTAGCCTCGATCCTGTTGTCCGCCTCACCTATAAGATGACATTCCACGGTCCACCCACGTTGGTGTAACTCGTGGACGGCCTCAATGAGGTAAAGCAAGCCTTTTTTTGGCTCTATGCGACTGACGCATATCAGCCGAAACGGTATGTTCCCCTCGGGATCAGTTCGTTGATGAAAAGGAAACCAGCTTGAATTGATGGCATTAGGTTTTACCAGGATACGCTCAGGGTCTGTATTGGGAGCAAGAGTGAGTAGTTCTGTCTTGATTCGCTTAGAGGTGGCAATAACTATAGAACAGAGTTGCATATGCAGTGGAACCAACTTGAATTCATAATCCTTCAGAAGATGATCGGCATAACAACTTATGCCACGTGGAATATCAAGAAGGTAGCTGGCAACAAGGGCCATGAACGATCGGTCATAAAAAAAATAGGAGTGAATGTAGTGCGGTCGATACGCCTCGACCATTCTTGTAAACGAAAAGGCTTCTAGGAAATTTCCTCGTCGAATCAAGTCGGATGCTGAAAGGCCGGATGTCTCACAGAGTACCCGAATCAAAGCCTGGACTTTTTCCGGCATCTGGGTGTTGTATAGGGAAAAGTCCTGCTCGTGAATATCACGTCGCAAAATAAGCCGCCGTTTGATTTTCCAAAGTTGTTCGAATTGTGGATGAAGATACTTCCTCGAATCTAAGTTGGAATAAATAAGTCGCAAATTGAATCCCTGATTTGCGAGTTGAGTCAGCTCCTGATAGACAAACGTTTGGGAGTAGATGGGGAAATCCCAACACACCGTTGCCAATGCACGGTAACGACGATTGCCGACCGAATCTTGCCAATGCCGTTCGGCGGTCAATTGTAGAATGCTCAGGCGGTTTTGCAGAGTGATCCCGATCTGCTGGCCCTTCCGCCGAACACGACCAAGAAAGACACGAAGGCGTTGTTGCTTTCCCATCCTTTCTCTTGCCCGTTTGGAAAGTAGGCTATAGTACATACCTTGGATTCGTTTATGATGGACTTCAAGGACTTCATGAGCATTTCGAACAAATCGAAGAAAGGGTCGCTCTCCGCGCATTCGATAGAGGTCAGGAACGTTACCTCCAAAGTCCTGAATCCAAAACTTAGCTTGAAGATATTTTTCCTGGTTAGTCATGAGAGTTTGAAGGGGCTGAGACACCGTCTCTCTTGCCAGGTCACGAGGACCTACCTTATGACGCTCCATTAAAACCCCAAGAAACACTCCCGGCCAGTCCACGGTTGTGTTTGAATTCAAGTGATTCGCCATGGCACTGAGGACTGCAGAAACTCCTCCGATTTCCATGGCCTCTCCACGCTGGAACAGCCAATCGAGAATGCGGGCGACTACCTGGTTAGATTCTAGATAAAATCGCCATTTTCGTTCATCCGTCCACCATCGAACGTTGGCCTGATGTAACCTATTTCCTAAAAGACCCTCAGGAAGATAGTACAATTTTTCTGATAACGCGGCGGCCAAAAATAGTTGCCAGTCTATACAGAATTCCAGATTCTCCCAGTGCGGTAGCTGCTTTCGAAGAAAATCGGCTCGAGCTACCGTGTTAGATGTTGTTATGAGGAAATTACCCTCAAGGAGGGCGCCCAGGAGGCCGGAAGAAGTAGCCTCCGATGGAACCCGATATTGATGGTACCAGCGAAGCCAATCACAGATTGCTCGGCCATCAAAAATGGGGGAGGAATCACCCACAGAATAGATTTTTCCCCTCGCATCTACGGGCACGACACCTGTGGCGACGAGATCACATTGAGGATTTTTATCTAAGACGGCCAGGCATGCTTCTAGTCGTCTCGGGTGAAACAGGTCATCGCCGTCAAGGAGCGCAACATAAGTGGTATCAACCTTCTCTAGCACACGTGCTAATGACAGTCCAAGCCCCAGATTCTGTGTATTTTGAATAATCTTGAGTCGCCGGTCTTTAATGCTTTCAAGAGCTTGTACTGAATCATCTCCCGAGGCATCGTCTACCACCCACAAATTAAAATCCGTTCTCGTCTGTCCTAAAACGCTGAGAACCGTATTTTGAAGAAATGTTTGGTGGTTGTGGGAGGAGATGATGATCGTTACGCACGGGGGCTTGTTATCCTCCATTGGTTGGATCGTTCCGATCTGGAAATACTGCTGCCGCAATTTCAGGTCATGCAGACCTACTTGTTCCGTCCAAGATCTAAACCAACTCTCCCAGGAAGTCCCAGCAAGACATTGGCGATCCTCTTCCACCTTACGCCTCGCTTCTTCCGGGCTCCCGAAAATTTCTAATAGTAAAGAAAGCGCCTCTGGTCGATTAAAAACACAGGCAAGCCAAAAAACAATTAGACGTAGGGAACGGCGTTTCCTCGCATTCTCGATAAAACCCTTGGACTGTGTGATTTCCATGAACCAAGATTCAATGGTAGGATTAGCGTAAATTCGTAACATGCTCTCGATCAGGCATTCGAATGTCGCCTCGTGTTGAACCACTGAATGCTCGACTCTGGGAAGGACAAAGGGGGTTCTGGGAAGAATCTGTGCCGCCGGGGATCGCTGCCAGCGACGAATTTGAGCCAAAAACGCTTTTTGAAGTCCCATGGCCCGTTCCTGGGTAGAATGGGCAGAACATTGCTTCAACCACTGAAGAAAAATACCGTGAAGGCAGCTGAGGTTATCCCCATCACAATGAGCCAAGGATCCTAGATGGGTTGAGGGAAGGAGTTGTGGTACCATCACGACCCCTAGCTTACTGATGCGCTCGAGCCAAGTCCGAAGATGCATCCAGTTAGCATTATGCACTAGAACGACAAGGTTTAGGTCGATTCTCTGTTCTTTGAGGGCCTGGGCGAGCGCCTCAAGAGCTTTCTCTTCTTCCCAAGAAAGATCTTCACTATCCATAGAAAAACCGAGTTCTACTAAAGCAACCCCCCTCCAAATATCCTCCGGGTTGGGTATCACGTTTTCAGTCCGAATTAGAACCTTAGGGCAGGTCTCATTTGGCAAGTCCATTACTTGATCGAATAACATTCGAAAATATGGCTCGGGTGGGGGCCAGGGGGTGGTTATGTCTATGCAATCGAGATTGGGCAGCCAATGAGTTAAGGTTTGGCAGACAGACTCTAGATTTGGAGCACGAAGGTCCAAACTTACCTTTCGTGGAGGAGTCGCAGAATCTTTCGGCATAAGAAATTGGTCAAACTCAACGACGGCATGGCTTTCGCTGGGTATTCCATCTAGCCAAGATCCCACGCATGCCTCACATTCTTTGTGACGAATGCGGTAATCTTGGAACCGCTGACGTAACTGCAGGAAAGCCTGACTGGTCCAAATGGTCTCAAGCGAATGCTCCTGAATGCGGCCTAGATTCATTGCGGAAAAACGGCAGGGAGCCACGGTGCCCGAAGCACGTAGTTCTAAAGATACAAACGGGGCATGACATACAGATTGGCCTGAGTAATCTACACTACGCTGATTGTCATAGTTTTCTCGTGAAAGAGGAACATTTGGTGAGTCCTCAAATATGATTAAAATATGGTCAGGTTGTGGTGTCATACTCATTTGTTCTGTTTCTCATCGTAAAGTATACATAGCTTCATGGGTCGAGCAAGGGCCCCTGGTCCTAGGGCTTTAAAGATAGAACGCTGGCATTCTGTGGCAGCAAATAAAACGGTAGGTCGATTTCCTCCTCTTAATCACTTGATTTCTTCCTGTCATGATGGGTCCCAACTAATTTGGGGGGGCACCATTGTCCACTAGGAGAGGGTCCGATATTAGATGAATCTATTCTGGTTGCCAGTATTTCCAAATATTTTCCGACCCTTTTTATTAAACAGACTCACGATTCCATTCAAGCGATCGAAAAATCTGAATCAAGCTAGCATCTCCCCGCAACGATGGCTAAACTCGGACAGGCTCCTGAAATGATTCTGCGCCATGTTTGCGCACACGGTTGTTTTCAGAATCTTCAACCCTTTGTGGATTCCCTTGCAATACCCCCATCTGTCATTCGCCAAGACTGACGGGCAACATGCAGATTCGTGCACCGATCCTTGATGGCTCTTCTCCTGCTCCCCCAATCGTTTTCGGAGGAGTTGGCCTTCAAGCAATTGTTGAAAATTCCCAGAATACATAATTTTGTGCTAACACGGCTTAACGTTGATAGTATCATGACTTGGATTCCCCATTTTAAAAAAAGGTTGACCCTAACCCAAAACGTTGTCATGGTGAATACTCCTTACTATCCCTGGACCTAATTCCAATTATGGGGGACTTCGCAATCTGCCCCAACTTAAGTGCAATGCCCATTTGATCTGAAATTAAGTCGAACCATATCGACGTGATTTTCTATGCAGAAAGCCATCAAGGGCATCGGTTATTTGAAAGACTTTTGCGGCCTCGGTAAAACTTGTAAATCATAGCAACTGGTACTAATTTCAACCGTTTTCAAATTCTTAGCAAGGACAATGCAGGGACCTGAGCGAGATTTCCAAAGGCGCGGAGGAGCTACATTTATTGTGAGTGCTCAATGCAAAGGCTAGGCCATACGGGACCATACATCTGGCATCTAAAAATCTATTTCAACGGAGAAATCCCCAATCAGTATAGAGAAGCTGAGCCAGAACGATGAATGGGATGACCTGGACAACATGGTGATTCAAGTAAAGCGAACCATGCGGCCGATCATCGCGGTAGGATCATTAGAGAGAATTTGAAGATGACCAAATACTCTAATCGTTCACTTCTAATTCGAATCAAACGGTACCTCTTGGGAAGCCGGAGCGAATCGGACACCGTGAAGCGCGTCAACAATGGGCACAGTTTGCCTACAACAGCTACAAAGATCAAAGAAGAAAAAAAATCCAATACTGGGCTTATATATCTGACCACGAAAGCCGGGGAGACTCTGCCTCGATCCATCCATGAATATGATTCGGCTCGGCCGCATCTTGGCAACCGCCAGCTTCGAGCTGTGTGTTACGCTCCGTTTTTGAGCATGGATTTCGACGCCACTGGCGCGATCAGCCTGTGCAACCACTCCCACCGGCCATTGGAAAAGGTGACGGCCGAACGCTCAGTTCTGGAAATCTGGCGTGGCCCTGCCTACGAAAGATACCGAAAGGATTTCTCCAACTATTGCCTGGATGATCAAAACTGTACGCACTGTGTGCGGCAGATGCGAGGAGATTCTGGCAGCAACGTCTTTGCGACCGAACAGTTCGACAAATGGGCTCACGATGACCGCCACCCATCTTATCCAAAACGACTAATCTTTCGCCTGCATAATGCATGCAATTTGGATTGCGTCATGTGCGACGGCCTCACCTCTTCCCGTATCCGCAAGGAACGTGACAAACTTCCCAACCCACCTTCTTGTTATGGCCCCAACTTCTTCAAAGATATGCGGGAGATTATTCCACATACCGATCACTTAGAGTTTTATGGCGGCGAACCCTTCTTGGTGCAAGATCACGTTAAGATTTTTGACATCATTAGGGAAACCCAGTCTAAGTGCACGATCTATATCAATACCAATGGTGTATCGGTTACTTCGCGTGCGCGAAAATTCCTAGAGGAATTGAACATGAAGACCATCGCCGTCTCCATGGACGCAGTCAGCGACGAGCTTCACGCCGATATCCGAGTAGGCTTGGATAACCAATTGTTCATGAAGAATATGGCGTACTTTCTAGAATTGCGCGAGCGCCGCGGAGTCACTGTTATGCTCAATGTGACAGAACACCGAAGGAATTGGTTTGAATTGCCGGAAATCTTTCGTTTTGCAGAACAACACCGCCTATACCTACACATCAATACCTGTATTCACCCGCACAATGTGACCCTCTACACTCTCCCATCGATGCAACTAGAGTATGTACTGGACTTTTTTCGCAGCCAGCTAGGTGTGCTCAATGCTGACTATCAAGATAGTTTTTTCAACCGAGCCCGATTTGAATTCTTGATCAGCCTCTGCGAGACCGAGTTGTGTCAACGGGGTCCAGATTGGCAACCGGAGATCAGAAATAGGAATGTGGCAACTGACGGCTGGTTAGCTGCGCCTCGTCCTGGACTCAAGCCCTTCGAAACCCCTAAAAAAATCGCCGACGAGGCATCCCGCATCGTTGAGCAGATTGGCGGGGAGTTAGCCGCGCGAATGTTGAGTGAGATGCTGATGCGAATATGCAACCTCGATCCGCAAATTTGGCAAGCCTCGGCGCAATGTCTAGGAGAGAAAGTACGCTTGCTCCCAGCGTTTGACTCCACGGCAACCTTTCAATAGAACCCTATCCAATTCCCTGGTAGCCACCGACCCGAAAACCAACATTCAGGAAGCCCGGAGAATGCGACCCCTCACATATCTGTGGGATTTTTTTCACTGAGTGTAAGAAGAAAATTTTGGCAGAAAAACTTAACTATTACTCATTGCCCATCGATGTGGAGGACGAATAATCCCGAGTTCTTCAGAACTAGCATGAATGCGAAACGAATAGGCATGCACATGAAAGTCATATTTGTACCCCCATCCCTTCTCATAAATACTCACATCTAAATAATAAAGGCCCTGGGCAAATTCGAGACGATCATACTCTAGGGTTATCTGTCCCCTCCCTTCGACTTTCGACAAGTCAAGGCCTGCGCCTGCAGTTCTCGTACAATGATAGACGGTCCCATTTTCATGAGTGATGATGACACAAAATATAGGAGAATCGATTTGTTGATGGGCTTCATAGCCAATCTCAAAACGTAGACCATCACCACTCTGGATTTCATTGATAGGGTTTCCTTGCCTATCAAGCACCCGCACGGAACGGACTTCCATCTCAAACGTGCCAAAGCGATTGATATTAGGTTGGAGCTCAATTCCTGATGAGGTAATGGTCCCAGCCGCCGCCACAGGGGTTCGGCGCCGTGTTTCTTTCGGTTCCATTGCTGCATATTGCTCTACCACAGAATTCGGATCGCCATGCGCTACCACGTGACCTTTGTCCAGCAAAATTGCTTCATCGCAAAGATACAAGATAGGATCCATCGAATGGGAAACGATCACAATAGTGACACCCTGTGCCTTGAATCTGTGAATCCGTTCGAGACACTTTCCCGTAAATGTGTTATCCCCGACTGACAAAATTTCATCGATCAGGAGAATATCAGGATCTATATGCACGGCAACGGCAAAGGCCAAGCGCATTTTCATGCCACTGCTATAGGTACGGGTGGGAGCATCGATGAACTCACCTATATCAGCAAATTCGACGATAGATTCAAACTGCCTCCCCACTTCCTGACGCGTCTGGCCAGAAATCACTCCCGTAAAAAACACCGATTCCCGTCCGGTCATATCCGGATGAAACCCAAACCCCAGGTCCAAGAGAGCCCCAATCCGAGACGAACTCAACTCAATCTTTCCTTCATCAGGCTTCCCCACTCCCCCAAGAAGTCGAAGTAAGGTAGACTTACCCATTCCATTTCGTCCTATAATCCCAAGTGCTTTTCCCGCGGCAATACGGAATGTGACATTCCGAAGAGCCCAAAATGGTTCCTCCCGCTTTCTCCATCCCCTATCTGCTAAGGCCCCCTTGAAAGTATTAGCCTGAGTCGTTTGATACCGGCGGAATTTCTTTCCAAGGTGTTCCACAATAATAGCATCGTGCATCTATAACTCCTCAATAAAACGGTGACTCATTCGGCTAAATAGTTTATAGGTGAGGGCCAACAAACCCATCGAGAGACCTACTAAAACAGACAATGGTCCTAAATCAGGTATGGTCCCACCCAGGAGAAGAAGGCGATAGGCCTCCAGCAAATGTACCAGTGGATTTAGGTTGTAGAACAGTAAATACTCTTCCGGAACCCGCCGCGCCTCATAGAAAATTGGCGACAGGAACATCAGCAGGCTTAGTACCATACCCAGTAGGTGCGTTGTATCTCGGAACAACACATTCATGGTCGCCACTAAATAAGCCAGGCTCAGAGTCAAAAGAAATTGAGGCAGCAGCAGGACAGGAAGAAATACTATTGTGTCGTTAAGAGCAATATCATCAAGAACTAGAAACAGAAGGAGCACGGGAAGGGCGATAAGAAAGTTGATCAGGTTGATTGTCACCATCACTATCGGTAAGGCACCAACGGGAAATCCAGGCCGCACGATAAGATTGGCATTACCGGTAATCGCACTGGCCGACTGAACTAGAGATGTGGAGAACCATGAATACACGAGAAGGCCAGTAAAAACAAAGGAATTGAATCGTGGCGTTTCAACATTCATCACTACTTTGAAGACGAATTGAAATACGAACAGCATGGACAGAGGGACAAGGAGGGCCCAGGCCACACCCAAGAGAGACCGTTTATATTTGGTCTTGAAATCTCGAACGACTAATTCACACACCAAGTCCCAGGCATACTCAAGGGTTCGTTTAGCAAACCAATTCCCAATTCCTTTACGCTGTTCCAAAACAGACTTCTCTTTGCGTGCAACCATGCAAGCCTCACATAGGGAAAAGTAATTCTCCAGTTATTACTATTATTTTATGACCGGAGCAATGACAATTTGAGAAAATCTTGGGCTTTAAATTGCTCAAAATAAAAGCAACACAACTTTCTTATAGAACGTATTGTGAAGCTTCAAAATATGTCCGATTTTAATTGTTTCGATTAGATCTAATGTTAGCACAAGTCTTTCTTGTCAGCCATTGTCCTACATACTCCACCTTCCCGCGACACCTAAGAAAACAGAAACACATAAACCTGCAAGCTCTTTATTTTTATCCCAGGTGAGGTAGCCATCAAGATGCGCATACCTCTTCACTAATGGACGAGAATTTTTTCTACCTGCAGAGAACGGCCATTCAGTCAGCAATTTGGAGGGGTATTAGTTCATGGGCAAAAGTTTTTCCTGCTTCAAAAAAGCCGCAAGTTCCCTTGCTGCAATCCCATGTGCTATTTCATTGGGATGAAGATCTAGTGGTTTATCTACGACTGAATCTTCATGGGAATGTTGTTTAATCAAAGACTTTTGAAGATCCAGTACGGGGATATCCTTCTTTTCAACACCTTGAGTCACGGTAGAGATAAGGTCCGTCCAGATTTTTCCAAGCTCCGTTGCGTTGGCAGCAGACGGAAGGTCTCGAAAGAACATTATTGCAAGACGACTATTTTCTCTCTCCAATTCATGACGGAGTTGTAGGACCTCTTGGAGAGATGCTGAGAAGTCAGGAGCAGGGTCCGGAAGCAAGAATTGGTGAACGTGACTCCATGTTCGGAACAAATATTTTGACTTTCTCGGTTTGCGAAGTTCGGTTCTCCCATACACCTCGTCATCCCCAGACACATTATTGTTCCACATCATCGGCAGTACAACCAAATGTGGTTCGTATTGAGAGACAAAATTTTGATAGAAGATTCGTTTCTCCCGAGTACCATGCCCACTCACTCCACAGGAAATGACTTCGTAGGCGATCCCAGAATGCCCTCGGTTTTCATTCAACAACTTTTCAAGTTGGCTTCCTAAAATATCTTCTTCATGGACGCCAAAACCCAATGTGTTGGAATCACCCAAAAGAACAATACGAAAGGTTCTTTCAGGAGTGGGAATTTCATAGTCTCGCCCCCGACATCCCAAACCGTTGAGTCGATAATTAACGTAATATCGCTTCGGAACTGTTAGTTTCTCAGATGTCCTCTCTAAGATGTTGCTCAAGGTGATTTTAGTTAACTCAACTGAGTTTTCATTTGTCCCGAGGGAAAAGACCAAGCGAGCGCGGCTTTCATTCATTTTTGGCACAAATTCTATCTGGAATGGTTGCCATTCCGGTGTGAGTTCAATGATTTGCCATGCCCCCCCCACAGAATCCCAAGGGGCATAATTCTGGGTAATACCGACATCGATCTGCCTTGTTTGGTCGGCTCTCGCCAGAAATTTGAGCACATATGGTTGATCCGCCTTGAAGGTAAATCCTATTTGGAGAAGGTTGATATGCCAGTCTTCATTCGTCGCTGCTTTCGTAATATCGATTCGCATACTCTGAGGCTGCCCTGATGGGAAAGTCAGTGTGGCGTCATTACCTTCATGGACATAAAACTGCCATTCTCTTCCTTGAATATCTTCTTTGAAATACCCTCTCGGATTACTGGGGTAAAACGTTTTACCAACAGTATACGGTTTGAAATAATGGCCAAGCGAGGGATGGGATTCAACGGTAATTGACGGTTCTGGGTCTCCCACTGCAACATTCATTTTTGGCTCTATTGCCCCCTCAAGGGATATCTCAAAAGCAAAAATTCCGATGCTTACAAAACCAACCAACAGAAATGCATAGAGGGGCCTCAGAATCTTCGTCCAAGCCAACAGGCACCCTACGAAAGTTGCGCCATAAACCGTAATAATTCCTACCTCCAAGAGCCGCAAGGAAGATGGCGGTTGTCCCTCCCTATACGTAAACCATAAGATCTCAAATTGGACAAACAACAGAACAAAAAGCAACCAACGAGAATCACTGTTACATCGCACCAAGTATCGGATAGCCAGGAGGATATTCACCACTCCAAGCAGTATTCCCACGTTGCTAAAAACGGACTCAGGGTAATGGTAAAAGAACAGTCCATGGAAAAGAGAAAGCACAATGCCAGCGATCACAATTCCAGTGGAAGGAAGAGTATGAATCCTTTCCCACCACGAGCCAGCCGGATTTATACGATCTTTTTGCACGTTTCTCCCTTCATTAGGCATCGATAATTTTCCATCTGTCCTTTCCAAGGCTTTCTTGGTAAAAAGCCGTCGAAAGGCTGGCGATGTGCACGTCTGTGTAGGACTGTTCGATGGATTTCCTAGCTGCCTGTCCAAGCTGCTCTCGAAAGGGTTGATCCTCAATGAGACGCTCTAAGCATGCCACAAAGGAATTGGCGTCCCCTGTCTGGGCCACCAATCCGTTTTTACCATTCTGGATGAGTTCTGGCATTCCCCCTTGGTCACAACTAACAATTGCTCGTCCAGCAGCCATGGCCTCCAGGCAAGAATAAGGGCAATTTTCCCACAGACTAGGGAGTAAAAAAATATCAGCTTGGCATAGGCAAGAATGAATTTCGGTCATATCTAATTTGCCCAAATAATGGACCGAGCCCTTCAAATTCTTGGTTTTGAGGGAGGGAAGTAACGTGTCTGACATATAGTTGAAGAGATCTTGCCCCACAAATACAAATGCCACATCGTAACGTTCAAGAATAGATGCGGCAATTTCTTTGCAAAGATGAATGCCCTTGCGAGGTTCCATTCGACCCGAGAAAAAAATGGTCACCTTATCCTGAGGAAGAGAAAATTTTTTGCGAAAGTTTACTTGCTTGGCTGCATCAAATAGTTCCACATCGATGCCATTCGGAATAACCTGAATGGGAGACCGTACCCCAAGTTTCTCACGAACTTCTTTAGCTAAGAACTGCGAGCACGAGCTATACGACTGGGCTCCTCGAATGCCTAGCTGCTCAGTTATTGAGCAGAAGCTAATATCTTTTTTTTGCACATCATAGAATGGCATAATAAACTTACTTGGGGAATGAAATTTGATGATGGTATTGGCCTTTGTCAAATGGTTAATGAGAGCGCCCTCTGCCCCACATTCCGGCATTTCAATAATATCGTACTGGTGTTTTCGTCTAAGTTTTTGCAATCCCAGGTACATACTGACAGCATTTTGGAAACGATTTTTGGTCCACCAAAGCTTCCATCTATCAAGTCGTTCGAATTGTCGCATGAGGACGCCCTCACTACGAAATCGATAAATTTTTACCCCATCATGCTCATGCAGGCGAAGTTGAGTCGGAGCAAGCGCCCCGGCTAGAACGTGTACGTCATGACCAAGCTTGACCAACCCGCGCGCCTGGTGCCACGTGTAGGTTCCGATGCCACCGAATCCGGTTTCGGTGGGATATTCAAATGAAAGAAGAGCAATCTTCATTTTTTTCTTTGAAATAGGCTCCCTTATGATAGGGTTTTCACCTAGAGAGATGTCAATCCCTCTAGAAGGTTATTTTTAGGGAACCGAAGATTGGATTCTATCCATGTTCAGATGATCTCCAACCCTATAGAAAAAATCAATGTTACGTATCGAGAAATTTATTTCCTAATGCAATCCGGCTCGTAATACATGTATTTTCATTAACAGACAGAAAGATTTTCGCCTAATTCTCTTATTTCAGGAAGATTCTAAACGGGTTTCTGAGAGTAGAAATGTGGAAATTAATCACGAAACATCCGAGAACCACTCCATGCAAGGGCGTAATCAGAATCAGCCATAGACCTACATAGATTACCGAATTATCTAAAAGTGTACTTCAGAAGAAGGACTTTAACTTTTCTACCAGACCAAAAATTTGTTGGGATACATGACCCCCAAGGCCTTTTCCTCGCAGCCGTGAAAAAATAGTTGATTTCCCATCCGTCACCGCATTGTCCAAAATTGAAGCAAGGTGGGAGCTGGTTATGAGGGCAAGTTCTTCGGCATCACGTGATACAAGATCTGGGAAGCGGGCCAAAATTTCTTCATGCATTCTGGTGGGCAATTGAGTGTTGGCTGTTCGTAATCCAGTGTTAATGGCTTCTGTGCCAAGAATAATTGGCGCGTTCACACCAATCCAGCCAGCCGCCAACACCGCGTTGGCGAGATCCCATTCCGCATAACCCCTACCTAACTCCTGACGAAAATGTCCAGCCTCTCTAAGCGCCGCTACTCTCAATATGCTAAGAGGGGCCACATCATTTAATACCCACTGATAGGGGAAAGCGGGGCAAGGGCGTATCCGTAGCTTCGGATAGTCCCCAATTTGGCGCGTCCAACCTGAAACGATCCCAATATTTTTGCATCGCTGGAGAATCAATTCACATACAGAAAGACACTCATCGTCCAACACGTCTCCCGCATGCAAAAATGTTATGCCCAACGGGGTATCCGGCTGGCCTAAAATCCAATCGATTGCTGCATTTTTGGCTATGGCCGGCTCAAGATTCCTCTTATCCAGCATCTTCCAGGGGGACCCTTGGTATGAGGCTAGGGCTTCAATCGGGAGTTCACCAACATCCCTATCCACCACAATAAGAACGGTCTTGGGTTTGCGTGTTTGTCTCTCAAGGGACACCAAACTTTCACAAAGATCATTTCGACAATTATTGGCGACAATAACAACTGCTACATCTTCGTCCTTGCCATTCTGAGCCAATGGACCCCGATTCTTATCTGAAAGGGATCTTTTCGAGTCAGGCAAATTCAGGGGAAGTTGCGATGACCGGGATACCTTATCTGACACAATCTGCTTACAGAATTCTAAATGGACTTCTAAAATAGCCTGATTGCCACATGTGTTTCGAATAGTGGCAGCAGCCTTCTTTCCCATTTCACAAAGTTTGGGTGGTGGTGTCTGAAGTGCACGCCTTAGGGCATGTGCGAGGCCTTCACTCCCCGGGTCGTTCATGAGCCATCCGCTTTCTCCATCCACAAGCACTTCCGCCATCCCACCTTGGCATGTAGTAATGACTGGCAACCCAGAACCCATCGCTTCCAGACACGTATAGGGCAAATTATCCCATCTTGATGGGATCACGGCTATTCGTGCTTGTCCCAGAAACGTCAACATATCTGATCGTTTTTTCTCACCAAAAAAATGAAACTGTTTTTTCAATTGCTTGGGGATTCGTCGAGCAATAATTTCTTCACCATTTTGTTCGCGTGTACCCAACATATTCCGTCCGACAAACTCAAACTTTGCTGTCGGATACTCGTGTGCCACTAATACTGCAGCATCGATTAAATCAATCACGCCTTTACGTGGTTCTAATCTTCCCACGTAACAGATTGAACCGTTCTTCCAGACAGCTTGGTTCCTAGGGACCAACGGCATGTCTCCGAGCGGATATGGAATAACTTTGACCCTTGGATTTGATAACCCATGGCGAGCTTTTACCTGTGCAGCCAGATAGTGACTGGGACATAACAGTGCATCGGCTGCTCCAACACAGTAATCTTCCAACCGCCTGGCGGTTAAAATATACGGTCGCCACAGGTCCTTGCCGTTATGTTTCGTGACAAATTCAGTAGAGGAATGGAGATGAACGATACAGGGAGGATGATGTTTTGGCCCCAGACCTAAGGCCCGCCGAAGGAGAAAATAATACAGGGGAGCTTCATATTCCTCGGCTTCAATTATATCGATTCCTTCTTGTTCAATGAGCCTTTCGGTTAAGAGAGCGACCTGCCAAGAAAAACATTGGCGATGAAATTCTGATGAAAAAAGGCCACGAGCCTGCTCTGAGCCTAAGTTGGGATGCGGGGGGAAGCCAGAGCCGGCCTTCCAATCCTCAAATGGGATCCGATGAATGGTTAACTTACCGTCGCACTTGACCTCACGCTCAATAGGGGCCTCCCGACATTGCTGTCCGATAACATGGACGGTTTCGCCATGGTCGGCAAGCAAATGGGATATGTGCAGGGCATAGGTCCCGATCCCTCCTGCCCGCATAGGTGGATATTCCCGACAGATAAGGAGATGGTTCATGGGAAGCTTGTTGATGGCTCGATTTTGCTATTTTCAAACAATGTCAATTGATGGCGCCTTTTATTAGATCTTCTTCCAGTACTTTGAAAAGTTGCAGACCTATGATTGCTGAGGCGGTGTTTCCAAAACCTTGTCCATGGCGAATGGGACTGGCCGATAGACAAAGGTCTAAGCGAAAGACTTGAGGTTTCTGATCCCCGGTCAGCTTAGGCGCTCTTTGGCGGTGAGGCTGATGGATCAACGCTTCCTTCTTGGTCTGCTTGGCAGTCCGAAGTCAGGGGTACATGGTGGTACGACTTAGGTTGGCCCTGAATTAATAAGGTAATTTCACCTTTGATTATTTTCCCATCGAGGGTACGGCACATTTCTTCCACGTTTCCACGCATGATGTCTTCATTGAGCTTTGTGAGTTCTCGTGTCAAAACGATTTTACGGTTTCCCATGGTCTTGTAAATAGCCCGTAGAGTTTTGAGAATACGGTGCTTGGTCTCAAAGACAATGATGGTTCCGATCTCTGGTATCAGTTTTTCAAAAAACTTGTCCCTGGCACCTGGTTTTCGAGGCACAAAGCCTTCAAAAATAAATCGGTCCGTTGGGAGCCCTGATACGCATAATGCAGTTAGTACCGAAGAGGGTCCTGGAATGGGCACCAGAGGGATGTTGGCCTCTACAGCGCGATTAACGAGATAGTAGCCTGGATCCGAAACAAGCGGGGTTCCGGCGTCGGACACTAAGGCGATAGAGCTTCCTTCTTGTAGTCGCCGTAATAGAATCTTGGTTTTTTCTTCCTTATTAAAATCATGATAGCTGGTAAGAGGAGTTCCGATTTGATAGTAGGTACAAAGTTTTTGTGTTCGTCGCGTGTCTTCTGCAGCAATGATCGATACCTCTTTGAGAATTCGAATGGCTCGAAATGATATGTCTTCTAGATTGCCAATTGGGGTGCTTGCAATATAGAGGGTGCCACTCATGAGGAAGACTTAGGGTAATATGTTCGAAAGAAGTAGGTAGAAAGAAGCCTAGAATGGTACTGAGTAAGCCCAAGATTGTCTAGGAGACTTTTCTTGCTGTCGGTCATCAGGGGAATGTAGTAACCTATTGATTTTCTTGACCTTCTCCGGACACAGATCTATACTCGAATTTGGGTCTTTTTACCTCAAGTACGGAAGAACGTGAGTCATGCCTGAAGCCTTGTCCTTTCTGATACTGGGTCTGTATTTTGTAGGAACGCTCCTCTTCCTGGCATTTCTTCTCCATCGTTCGGAAGTGCTGGTCAAAGTGGCTGTTTTTGTGGCTGGCGCTGGTTTTCTCGCTCATACCGCAGCGTTGGGTCTGGCCATTATTGCTACCGGACAGGTTCCGATTATGACATTTCGGGATGCCATGTCGTTTTTTGCCTGGGGATTGGTTTTAGTTTTTTTGGTCGTAGGATTAAAGCGAGGCCTACAGGTATTAGGGGCCTTTATTTTACCGCTTGCCTTCCTCTCTTTGGTGTCTGCGACGCTGGCACCTGTCGAAGCGAGTGGCATTGCTCCGGTTTTTCAGACGGTATGGGTTCACGTGACGTTGAGCATCTTGGGAACCATCGGCTTTGCCATAGCCTTTGTGGCGGGGTTGATGTATCTGATGCAGGAACGGTTGTTGAAGTCTAAACAATTTAATGTCCTAAATTTTAAGCTTCCTCCCTTGGATTTTTTGGATACCCTAAATCAACGCTCCATTCTCTTTGGGTTTCCCCTTCTGACGTTAGGTATTCTGACTGGAGCTGTTTCGGCCCAATTAACAGTTGGCTCCTATCTCAGTTGGAATCCTGAACAAGTGTGGGCGCTCATTACGTGGGTGTTTTATTTTGCGGTGCTTATGGGAAGAGTGACGGTGGGGTGGCGAGCGAAGCGGGCAGCCTATTTAACGATCGTGGGATTTGCGGGAGTCATCTTAACATTTATTGGTATTTTAATGAAAAGCCCTCAGGCTATTGCCCATCTATGAATATCATTGTGTTAGGACTCAATCATCGAACCGCTCCGGTGGAACTTCGTGAACTCTTGGCGATCCCGGATAGTCGAATAGGCGAAGCACTGAGCCGGCTGAGAGCCTATCCCGGTGTGAAGGAAGCCATGTTTTTAGGAACATGTAACCGAGTGGAAGTCTATGCCGTTGTTGAGAAAGGGGAGTGGGGATTCCGTAAACTGGAAGACTTTTTAGTTGCCACACATTTCTCCCTTTCGTCTGAAGATTTGCTGCCGCATTTATATCGCTATAGTGATGAAGAGGCCATTGCCCATCTCTTTCGAGTTTCTGCGAGTCTGGATTCTATGGTTGTGGGTGAGCCGCAAATTTTGGGACAAGTGAAGCAAGCCTATGAATTGGCACTGACTCATCGTTCTTCCGGTGTCATCCTCAATAAAGTGGTCAAAAAAGCCATTTCGGTAGGGAAGAGTGTCCGAACGAATACCCGGATTGGGGAATATGCGGTGTCTGTCAGTTACGCCGCGGTGGAATTGGCCAAAAAAGTGTTTTCAAATCTTGAGCAACAGGTGGTGTTGTTAGTAGGTGCTGGGGAGATGGGGAAATTGGCAGCACAACATTTAGTGAATCATGGGGTTAAGGATGTGTTATTGACGACGCGGAATCAGCATCGTGCTTTGGTGCTTGCAGAACGGTTTCAAGGCCAGGCGGTTCCCTATGAGCAGCTTCGAAGTACTTTGCCCAAAGCAGATATTGTCATTTGTGCCACCGGGGCTCCTCATTTTGTAATTTCCAAGGATGATATTGAGGGGGCGGTCCATCAACGGAGGAACCGACCAATTTTTTTGATTGATATTACGGTCCCTCGCAATATTGATCCTGCGGTCAAGGACGTGGACAACGCCTTTGTCTTTGATATTGATGATCTCAAAGCCCATGTCGGGCACAATCAGGATGAACGCTTGAAAGAGGCCGCTACGGCCGAAAAAATGGTCAAAGAAGAAGTTGAGAGTATGCTGGCATGGGTTCGTGGTCTGGAGGCCACGCCGACGATTGTGGCCCTCAGAAAAAAGGCGGAAGTTATTAAAAATATTGAACTGGAAAAAGCCTTTCATCGGTTAGGCGAACTCTCTGAAAAAGATCGCGGCGCGATTGAAGGATTAGCCTCCGCTATTGTGAATAAGCTGCTTCATGGCCCCTTGGTCACCTTAAAGGCGGAAGCTCAATCGCAAAATGGGTTTGCGTTCATTGAAGCGGCAAGACGGTTTTTCGAACTTCAAGAACGTGATCTTCATGTATTCGAGTCTCAATCTGAGGAGGCCGAAGCCGGTAATGAGGCATCTGAAGAATCCTTCTCACAGAAAGATCGTCAGTGAGTATAGCTAATCAAGTCCGCTCGACTCTCATCATTGGAACCCGGGGTAGCCAGCTGGCAATTTGGCAGGCCGAATGGGTGCAAGCCCAGCTCAATCGGTTGGCCCCTGAGGTCACGGTTGTTCTCAAGCGCATTCAGACCAGTGGGGACAAGATTCAAGATGTGCCACTGGCCAAAGTCGGGGGAAAAGGGTTGTTTGTGAAGGAAATTGAAGAAGCTTTGTTGCGAAAAGATATTGATCTGGCTGTGCATAGCATGAAGGATATGCCTGCGATGTTGCCAAATGGCTTAACGATTATCTGTGTTCCCGAGCGCGAAGACCCGCGGGATGCTTTACTGACATCTGATGGGAAAAAACTGGATGCGTTACGTTTGGGAGCACGAGTGGGAACCAGCAGTTTACGTCGGCAGTCTCAACTCTTGCATGTCCGTCCTGATCTTCAAATTGAGATGTTACGAGGTAATGTCGATACCCGACTCCGCAAGCTTCAAGAAAATCACTTCGATGCCATTGTGCTGGCAGCATCTGGGTTAAAGCGTTTAGGTTGGGATGCCCATATTACTGAATGCCTCTCTGTTGATGTCAGCCTCCCAGCAATTGGTCAGGGGGCCTTGGGCATAGAGGGTCGTGAAGATGATGACTTTGTGCGGAATCTGGTGGCGAAGCTGGAGCATCACCAGACGCGAATGACTGTGACGGCTGAGAGAGCACTCTTGAAGCGACTTGAAGGAGGATGTCAGGTGCCAATCGCTGGGCATGCAGTCCTGGAAGGAGAGAGCCTCATGCTGGACGGACTAGTTGTCAGTCTTGATGGGAAGCGCTATGTGCGGTATTCGTTGTCTGGTTCGAAGTTTGAGGCCGAATCCATTGGTATTAAAGTAGCTGAAGAATTATTAGCACGTGGTGCACAGCCAATTCTACAGGAAATTTACGGTGCAGCCTAACAAAATGGGACATTTCAAAAAAAGAGTGCATGTGTATCTTGTTGGTGCTGGCCCAGGTGATCCAAAATTGCTGACTTTAGGTGGGAAAGACTGCTTGGAAATGGCTGATGTTGTACTTTACGATCATTTAGCCAATCCGGATTTGTTGAAACATGCGCCGAGGGATGCGGAACGGATTTACGTGGGTCGGAAAGGCCGAGGGTCCTATCGGGACCAACAGGAAATCAACGCGTTGCTCGTCAGTAAGGCGCAAGAGGAAAAATGTGTCGTGCGATTGAAGGGCGGGGATCCCTTTGTTTTTGGTCGAGGGGGGGAGGAAGCCGAAACGCTGGCGGATGCTGGAATTCCATTTACGGTGATTCCTGGGGTGACAGCCGCTGTTGCCGTGCCAGCTTATGCCGGAATTCCTGTGACGCACAGAACCCTGGCCTCGACGGTAGCGTTTGTCACGGGCCATGAAGATCCTACGAAGTCCTCAAGTGCCATGGAATGGCCACGTTTGGCTTCCTCCGAAGGCACTCTTGTATTTTTGATGGGCACCAAGAATCTTCCAAGTATTGTTGAACGGCTGATTCAAGAAGGGAAATCGTCCACAACGCCCGTTGCGGCCATTCGATGGGGGACCTATGCCCGGCAACGCACTGTTGTTGGAACCCTTTCAGATATTGTGAAGAAGGTGGCCAAAGCTGATTTCAGTCCGCCAACTGTGATTGTGGTGGGAGAAGTAGTTCGATTACGCGATCGTCTTAATTGGTGTGAAACTCGGCCGTTGTTTGGGAAACGCGTATTGGTAACAAGGCCTCGAAAGCAGGCCCCTGCTTTATCAAATTTGCTAGCCGAACAGGGGGCTGAACCGATTGAATGTCCGACATTAGAAATTTGCCCACCGGATAGCTGGAGTCCTGTCGATGAGGCCATCCAAGAGCTTTCCTCGTATGATTGGGTAATTTTCACAAGCGTGAACGGAGTGCAGGCTTTTATGGGGCGGTTGTGGTTTCATAAAAAAGATGCCCGTCGTCTCGCGAATGCCAAGGTTTGTTGCATTGGTCCTCGGACTGAAGAAGAAGCCAACCGCTGGGGATTAGCGGCGGACCTCGTTCCCAAGGAATATCAGGCTGAAGGCATTTTGGCCGCTTTGGGAAGCTTAGATATTCAAGGACAACGGATTTTGATTCCTCGTGCTAAAGTGGCGAGGGAGATTCTTCCTGAACAATTGAGGAAGATGGGAGCATTTGTCCATGTTGTTCATGGCTATCAAGCGGTGCCACCCGAAGCGGAACAAATCCCGATTTCCGATCGTTTTCGCAATCAGGACATCCAGTATTTAACCTTCACGAGTTCATCAACGGTGAAAAACTTTTGTCAGTTATTTGTTAATCGGCAGGAGATGCATGAGTTGACGCAGCATGCCACAGTGGCATGTATTGGGCCGATCACGGCCAAAACTGTTGAAGGGGAAGGGTTATCTGTGGATATTGTGGCTTCGGAAAATACCGTACCCGCGTTGGTCGATGCGATTGTCGCTCATGCAAATCACAATCAGGCCAAGGCCGGGGTATGATGAAAATGGTAATAATGACAAACCTCAATGTCGGCATTCTCATGCATAGAAATCGACGCTGTCGACATATAATGTTAACCGATTGATTGGAGGAGTAGAGCAATGGTTCCTGTAAAATCGTGTATGGTTCCCATAGAAAAAATCGTCAAAGTTGACCGCGATGTATTGGTGAAAACTGCAGCTGAAATGATGCGCGACAATGGAATTGGCAGTATTTTTATTACAAGCGGAGAAGAAATTATTGGGATTCTCACTGACACGGATTTGGTTCGACGTGTGGTCGCAGCAGGGGCCGATCCTCTCACCACGACGGTGGAGCAAATAATGTCGGCTCCTATTGCCTCAGTCGAGGGCAATGCGACCTTGTTGGATGCGAACGATTTAATGGCCAAACAACATATTCGGCATTTAGGTATTACCAAAGATGGGAATATGGTTGGGATGATTTCTGTCCGAGACCTTGTCGTCTTTTTAACTAACCTTCCACGAAAATAGAATCAAAAGACTTAAGCTTTAAGAGCTAGGAACTTTTCAAATTTAGGACCAAGTGATGGGGTTGGTCTACCAAGATGTAATCAACGCAGAATTGTTGAACCACTCGTAGGAGCAGATATGGGATTTCCTCTTCACCGAATGCGGCGACTCCGTCAGCATGCCTCGTTAAGACGGATGGTACGTGAGACATTGTTGTCCCCCGCCGATTTGATTTATCCCTTGTTTGTCACATTTGGAGAGAATAAGCAGGAACCGATTGCTTCAATGCCGGGCCAATATCGTTGGTCGGTTGATCGTCTTGTCCCTGAGGTTACGAATGCTTGGGCACTAGGGATTCCAGCAATTATTCTTTTTGGAATTCCTGAGCAGAAGGATGAAAGAGGATCTGCAGCTCTTGAAAAAAATGGTGTCGTGCAAATAGCTGTTCGAGCATTGAAAGCCAAGCTTCCTGATTTGATGGTCATCACGGATGTGTGCATTGATGAATATACGTCGCACGGGCATTGCGGTATTGTTCGTGACGGTCGGATTATCAATGATGAAACCTTAGATTGTCTTCAGGCCATGGCACTTAGTCATGCTGAAGCAGGTGTGGATATGGTGGCCCCCTCGGATATGATGGATGGACGCATCAAAGCCATTCGAGAGTCGTTGGACCAACATGGCTATACGGAAATGCCTATCATGGCCTATTCCGCCAAATATGCCTCTTCCCTCTATGCTCCCTTTCGTGAGGCCGCCGTTTCTAGCCCTTCCTTCGGTGATCGGCGTTCGTATCAGATGGATGCGGCTAATGCTCGAGAAGCGTTGCGAGAAGTCGAGTTAGATCTTGAGGAAGGTGCCGATATCGTGATGGTAAAGCCCGCATTATTCTATTTGGATATTCTCAGGCAAGTACGTGAGATAGCCAGAGTCCCAGTTGCGGCCTATCAGGTGAGTGGCGAATACAGCATGATCAAAGCCGCTGCACAGCAAGGCTGGATTGATGAACCAGCGGTTATAATGGAAAGTCTTGTCTCCATTAAGCGTGCTGGAGCCGATCTCATCCTCACCTATTTTGCGAAGGAAGCGGCTCAGTTTCTTAAGCAACATGTCCTATGAATATTTCCAAAGGTTTGCCGCCAACTCCGCTTGCTGCTTTTCCTGTTCTCACCATAGGTAACTTCGATGGACAGCATGTCGGTCATCGTGCCCTAATAAAAACGGTCATCAAACAAGCTGAGCGCTTCAAAGGTGTTCCCATGGTGTTGTCCTTCGACCCCCATCCGATCGAAGTGTTGCGGCCAGGTACCCTTCCTAAATTTTTATCTGATGCTCAGGAAAAGTGCGACTTTTTTGAGCAGCAAGGGATCGTCGAACTCATTATCCTTCCCTTTACCCAGGGGTTGGCTTCGCTGACCCCAGATCAATTTGTGCAACAGGTGTTACATGAGGGATTGGGGGTTCGACAATTGTTGGTTGGCGAAAACTTTGTGTTCGGAAAAGGACGCAGTGGAACCATTCAAGATCTTGTGCGGTTGGGGAGGCAGACTAATTTTGAAGTCCAACCAGTGGCACCTGTGATGTTGGGCGGAGAGGTCGTGAGTTCCACCCGAGTTAGAACATGTTTGGCCACCGGTAATGTTGTGGAAGGGAGAGAATGCTTGGGTCGGGCCTATCGGTTAACAAGCACGGTCATTGAGGGAGAAAAGCGTGGGCGCCAATTGGGATGGCCAACGGCCAATCTTCGGATTCCTCCTCATCGTGTGCTTCCTGCTGATGGGATCTATGCAACTTTGACAGAGATAGAGCGCGAATGTTTTCCATCTGTCACCTATATTGGCAAACGTCCAACCTTTCAAGAAGGGGAACGTCTCTTAGAGGTCCATGTTTTTGATCAGAGGCTGCAACTGTATGGTAAAGATATTTCAGTGTCGTTTATTGAACAGGTGCGAGGAGACATGGCCTTTTCTAGCGTCGGTGATCTCTTGAAGCAAATGAATCATGATGGGACTCAATCAAGAGAAATCTTAGCGAAATATAATGATAGCCACTCGGATCTTGTGATGGCCCATAAGGAACACCAGTAAATGGGCAAGCAAATATCCAACCTGAAAATTGAAGAAAAAGTCCATCAAATGATAACACACCGGGACTTATTGCGATCAGGGGACCGCATTGTTGTCGCAGTGTCAGGTGGCCCCGACTCCGTGGCCTTGTTGGCATGTATAGTGGCGTTATCTCCACGATGGAATTGGGAGATCAGCATTGGGCATGTGAATCACGGTCTTCGCGGAGCAGAAAGTGATGAGGATGCTGCCTTTGTTGAACAATTAGGTAATCTTTTTGGCCTGCCGGTGAGTATCCGAAAGGTTAACCTACGGAAGCAATATTTCAAGCAGTCCCTTCAAGCCTATGCACGTGTCATTCGTTATCAAGCTTTAGAAAATATTCTTCAGGAGCGTTGCGCCACAAAGATTGCCATGGGACATACGGCCGATGATCAAGCTGAAACGGTATTAATGTGGATGCTTCGTGGGAGCGGAACTGGAGGGTTGAGTGGTATCCCCCCGAAACGCGGCGCGCGAATTGTCCGTCCCTTTCTTGATCTGTCACGAAGGGACATTGTGGCCTATTTGGATGAACGGCAATTGACGTATCGAATGGATTCTTCGAATAATCAGCCTGTGTATTTGCGAAATCGTCTTCGAATGGACCTAATGCCTCAATTAAAAGAATATGCTCCTGGAATTGTGAATGTCTTGTCGCGTCAGGCAGCGATAATCCGTGATGACCATGTCTATCTTGAGCAGGTTGCAGCTGACGCGTTTCAGGAAGTTTGTGTGATCAACAATGAAGGAGAAATCCAATTAGAGAGACTTGCCTTGCTTGATTTGCCATTGGCCATTCGCCGCCGAGTTGTTCGGCATGGTCTCCAGCAGATGAATGGAAATACGCAAGGCCCCTCCTTTGGTATCATCCAACGGTTGTTAGATCGATTAGAAAATGGTCAGTCCGGATGGACTATACAAATTAATACAGTCGACATTAGCCAAGAATATGATCGATTGGTTTTTTTAAAAAGAATGACAATCGGGCCCAATGACTTGAGCCTTGCTCCTTTACGAGAAATCGGAGTGGAAATTCCAGGAGAAGTGCTTTGGCCTTTGACGGGACAACGCATGGTTTTGTCTAGAAAACATGTCAAAAAGATTGTGAGCCAACCAAATGCCTTGGAGATGCATTTAGATGCGGATACCTTTACTCCGGAATTACGCATTCGGAGTTGGAGGCCTGGAGATGTGTTCCATCCCAAAGGTCTGGGGGGGCGGCAGAAGAAACTTCAGGACTTTTTTTCTGATATCAAATTCCCTCGTTCTAAGCGTGAAAAAGTTCCCTTGCTCGTGTCTCCGGAAGGGATTCTCTGGGTAGGGGGCTTACGAGAAGATGATCGGTTTCAGGTCTCGTCTGGTACTACATCCGTCGTCATTGCGACGATGACTGGGTAATTAGGGGATTGCATGGCAAAAATATTTGGGAAACCCTATGTGACGCAAGAGGCGATGCGTACCCGTATCCGTGAGCTGGGTCAGCAAATTTCTCATGACTATCAGGGAAAGGATTTAGTCGTGATCGGGGTCTTAAAAGGAGCGTGTATCTTTTTTGCTGATTTGGTTCGCGTGATTCAATTACCCATACAAATGGATTTTCTGATTGCCTCGGGAACGAAAAAAGCTGGGCGCCCGCCAAAAATGGTCAAAGTATGGACGGAGTTAACCGAAAAGATTGCTAAACAACATGTGCTGTTGGTGGAAGACATCGTTGATTCAGGTCTTACCGCCAAGTTCTTAGTCTCTCAATTACATAAACACAAGCCGGTCTCCATTGAGATCTGTACTTTATTGGATAAACCCGCTTATCGGGAGGTGGCCATGAAGGTTAAATATGTTGGATTTGAAGTGCCACCTCTCTATATTGTGGGGTATGGATTGGATTTTGAGCAAAAGTATCGAAATCTTCCTTACTTAGCGAAAATGGATTCTAAATAAGGTTCAAGAAGTGTCCTCTGACCTGGATGGTTGTCAGTTCTCAAAAATGCATGGTACAATCAATTGGTTCGCTTAGTGTTTTCACATTAAGTTACACAATCGAACTCTGATACCTTGCTAAGGGAGTTGTTTTGAATATGAATTCTCGTGTGAAAAATCTGTTGTTTTGGGTTTTTGTCTGCCTTTTTATGATCCTGCTGTTTAACCTGTTCACAGTACCCAATCAACATCCAGAAGATCCTGTTATTTTCAGTGAGTTTATGGCCCATTTGGAACGTGGGGATGTCGAAAAAGTTATTATTAAGCAGAATAACATCAGTGCCATTTTACGAGATGGTAACCGCATTCAAACGTATGCTGTTGAATACCCTGATCTTGTCAAAGTCTTACGAGAAAAATCCGTACAAATAGAAGCGAAACCACAAGATGATGGCCCTTGGTATATCACGTTCTTGCTATCTTGGGGGCCTTTCATTCTGTTCTTAGGCCTGTGGTTTTTCCTGATGCGTCAGATGCAGATGGGAGGCAATCGAGCCCTTTCCTTTGGTAAAAGTCGCGCACGGATGCTTACGGAGGAAAAGAAAAAAATCACATTTGCTGATGTGGCTGGTGTTGATGAGGCGAAACAAGAAGTTGTCGAAATTATTGAGTTCCTTAAGGACCCACAAAAATTCCAAAAACTCGGAGGCCGAATCCCTAAGGGTGTCTTGATTGTCGGACCGCCGGGCACGGGTAAAACCCTCTTAGCTAAAGCTATTGCGGGTGAGGCGGGAGTTCCGTTTTTTAGTATCAGTGGTTCTGACTTTGTTGAAATGTTTGTGGGTGTTGGGGCCTCTCGCGTTCGTGATTTATTCGAGCAAGGAAAGAAACATGCCCCTTGTATCATTTTCATTGATGAAATTGATGCCGTTGGGCGATTGCGAGGAGCGGGCATGGGTGGTGGCCATGATGAGCGGGAACAAACCCTCAATCAGCTATTGGTTGAAATGGATGGGTTTGATACCACAGAAGGGGTCATTTTAATTGCCGCGACTAACCGTCCTGATGTGCTGGATCCTGCTTTGTTGAGGCCTGGTCGTTTTGATCGACAGGTGGTGGTGAATCGGCCAGATGTTCGTGGGCGTGCAGAAATATTAAATGTGCATACCAAAAAAGTGCCGATATCTTCTGGCGTAGATATGGAGAAAATTGCAAGGGGTACCCCTGGATTTTCCGGAGCGGACTTGGAGAATTTAGTTAACGAGGCAGCTTTGTGGGCGGCTCGCTTAGATAAAAAATCTGTCGATCAAATTGATTTTGAAAATGCCAAAGATAAAGTGTTGATGGGTGTGGAGCGCAAAAGCATGGTGCTGACTGAACAAGAAAAACGAACGACGGCGTTTCATGAAGCAGGACATGCATTGATGGCCATATTGTTGCCTGGCACGGACCCGGTGCATAAGGTCACGATTATCCCTCGGGGACGAGCCTTGGGTATGACCATGCAATTGCCCATTGATGACCGACATAGTTATTCAAAGGACTATTTGTACAATACCCTTTCGATTCTCTTTGGTGGTCGTGTGGCTGAAGAATTAATTTTTAAAAGCGTGACGACCGGAGCTGGGAACGACATTGAGCGTGCTACTGAATTAGCTCGCAAGATGGTGTGTGAATGGGGTATGAGTGAAAAGCTAGGTCCATTGACCTTTGGGAAAAAGGATGAAGAAGTTTTTCTGGGTCGTGATTTTGGCTCCAAACGTGATTTTAGTGATCAAGTTGCCTTGGAAATCGATAAAGAGGTTAAACGGCTTGTTGTTGAAGCTTACGATCGAACAACTCGAATGCTGACAGAACATATCCATTCCCTGCGTGCTATTGCCGAAGCCCTGTTGGAAAAAGAAGTATTAGACGGCATAGAAGTAGACCAAATCGTTCAACAATCTTCTTCACTTGAGCATATTGCGGCAGTCTGACCCGTTTGTTTTACTGTCTGATCCTCCCCCAAAAGACAACAATTCTATAATACTCGTTTACTGAATTTCTTCTATTGTAAGGGGAATCACCCCGAAGAAGTTTTTTGAATTTTTCATACTTCTGAATGGTTGTTTTGTCGTTTTTGTATAAAAAATAAGAGATATCTCTATGTCTATGGTGACCTTTCCAGAGTTCCGATGCCGAGAGAAAACCATCCCATTGGGTTCCAAGGTTCTCATCATGGGAATTTTAAACGTGACACCCAATTCGTTTTCTGACGGGGGACGGTTTCTCGATCCAGCTCTTGCCGTTGACCAGGCGCAGAAAATGTTGGATGAAGGTGCCGACATTATTGACATTGGTGGAGAATCGACCAGACCCGGTGCGTTATATGTAAGCGAAGAGGAAGAAATAGAGCGAATCCGACCGATTGTTGAAGCTTTGGGAAAATGCACGGATGTCCCTTTATCGATAGACACTCGGAAGGCCTCTGTTGCTCAAGTGGCGTTGGATTATGGGGCCTCGATTGTGAATGATGTGAGTGCCTTGCAGGATGATGTGCGTATGGCACAAATCATCCAGGAATCCGGAGCTGGTGTTGTGCTCATGCATCGTCAAGGACACAGTGCGAATATGCAAAAGGCTCCGTACTATGGGGATGTGGTCGGTGAAGTAAAGGAATTTTTGTCAAGAAGTCTAATGATGGCTCGATCGAGTGGAATTTTATCTGATCAGATCGTTATTGATCCGGGAATCGGGTTTGGGAAGACCTGCAAGCATAATCTTGAAA
This sequence comes from Nitrospirales bacterium, assembly GCA_029261275.1. Classification (GTDB taxonomy): domain Bacteria; phylum Nitrospirota; class Nitrospiria; order Nitrospirales; family UBA8639; genus Nitrospira_E. The sequence continues at coordinate 6,512 of JAJDBR010000126.1, read as the reverse complement.
TTCTTGCGAATATTGGTGAATTTTCTCAATTAGAACAACCGCTTATGATTGGACTTTCCCGGAAGGCGTTTATTGGGGAATTAACGGGAAAACCCGTGGCAAAGCGAGAAATGGGAAATGCGGCAGCCATTGCCATTGCGGTCTGGCAGGGAGCCAAAATTTTACGAGTACATGATGTAGCAGCAATGAAAGATGTTGTCCGAGTAGCTCAAGGTTTGCGAAATTCGTGCGACAAGTAATAAAGACAGATTGAAACCATAAAATAAAAGGATTAAATGGGACGATTATTCGGGACAGATGGCGTGCGGGGTGTGGCCAACCTTGACCCCATGACGAGTGAAATGGCGATGAAAGTTGGTCGAGCGGCCGCTCATGTCTTTCAAAAACGTGAGGGGCGCCATCAAATCATTATTGGAAAAGATACGCGTATTTCAGGCTATATGTTGGAATCAGCCTTAACGGCTGGGTTATGTTCGATGGGGGTAGATGTTCTCTTAGTCGGGCCACTACCTACTCCAGCAATTGCATTTTTAACCCGCAGCCTGCGAGCCGACGCTGGCATTATGATTTCCGCTTCCCACAATCCTTATCAAGATAACGGCATTAAGTTTTTTTCAAATGATGGCATGAAATTGCCAGATGAGATGGAGCACCGCATGGAGGCTCTCATTCTGTCAAATGAAATTGAACATATTCGCCCAACAGCCGAGGCCATTGGCAAAGCCTTTCGGATCGATGATGCGGAGGGTCGGTATATTGAGTTCGTGAAACGCTCACTACCGAGGGATATGGATTTTCAAAATTTGAAGGTTGTCTTGGATTGCGCCAATGGGGCTGGGTATCACGTATTTCCAAAAGTTATTCGTGAATTGGGCGCAAAGGTGTGGGTAATGGGTCATGAACCCGATGGGGTCAATATCAACGATGGTTGTGGTACGGTTCATCCAGAACGCCTCCAACAAATGGTTATGGATCGAAAAGCAGATATTGGGATAGCATTAGATGGCGACGCCGATCGTGCCATGTTTGTGTGCGAAAAAGGGCAAGTGGTGAATGGAGACCATGCTCTCGCTGCTTTTGCCTTAGATCTTAAGCGGCTCGGTCGTCTCAAGAAGGATACGGTTGTGGGAACCGTCATGAGTAATTTTGGGTTTGAAGTCTGTATGCGGGAAGCCGGCATTACCTTAATCCGCACAGCTGTAGGGGATCGATACATTTTTGAGCGGATGATTGCGGATCAATATAACCTTGGTGGTGAGCAATCAGGTCATATAATTTTTATGGATTATCATACGAGTGGGGATGGCCTGATCTCAGGTCTGCAAATGCTCAAACTCATGAAGCGGGCACACAAACCGCTTTCAGAAATTGCCCAATGTATGCGGGCCACGCCTCAAATTCTCCTGGGGGTCAACGTTCCACATAAACCCGATCTGGATTCTCTTCCCGTTCTCCAGCAAGTGATTCAGGACAAAGAACGACAACTCAATGGGAATGGGAGGATTTTGGTTCGATATTCTGGCACGGAAGCCTTACTGCGAGTGATGGTCGAAGGACAAGACGATACTGTAATCAAAGAGATTGCCGAAGATTTAGTCAATGTGGTGAAATCGTGTATTCATTAACTATGTGTGTTGTACCTTGTGATTCTTCATGGTGTTATTGCCCATCTGGCTGGGCTGTGGCTCGGGCCCTTTCTCTCCCTGTTTCCCCTCTCACTTCTTTGGGCTCTTCTAAGTTTTAGTCTGTTTCTGACGTGGCTTGAACAACGCGGTTCTCTCTCTCGATGGGGAGGAATTTTCATCTTTGCGATGGTGATGATTGGCATAGGTCAGGCCCATTGGGCTGCCGTTAGCAAAATAGAGAATCCTTTTCAGAAAACTTTTGAGACGGAGCAACCTGTGATACTTCAAGGCGTCATCGTCGCGCCTGTTCGTCAGACGCCAGATGGCGTGATTCTTCTGGTTGAGGCTAAACAGATCAAAGTTCAGGGAAAGCCACAATTGATTCAAGGACGAATACGTCTTACATGGCGAGAGCCCGATGCGACTCTTATTTATGGGAATCATGTAAGGTTGACCGCACGCATACGAGAACCTTTCGGGACGCTCAACCCTGGAGGGTTTCATTATGGGAATTATTTGAAGCGAAAAGGTATTCACGCCGTCGCCACCGTCTATGGCCCACAAGCCATTCAAATTCAAAATTCGCATAAAGTGGCTATGTGGGACACCCTGTTTGGCTTGATCGATCGATGGCGCCAAGCGATTCATCAAGCCGCTACTGCCAGGCTCTCCAATCCTGCCTTGGGCCTATATTTGGGCATGATTATCGGAGAGCAAAGCTTTATTAATCAGGAAACGCGCGATGCTTTTATGGCCAGTGGAACAGTGCATATTCTGTCGATCTCAGGATCGCATCTTGGACTTCTGGCATTCGTCGTCTTTGCCATCGTCAAATGGAGTGTTAGACGTTTGCCCGCGTTTTGGTTTGAACGAGTCTCACTCTATTTGACGGCCACACAAATTTCCGTTTTCGTTACCTTACCGCTGGTTTCATTTTATATGCTCTTGGCTGGGGCCGAAATGGCAACTGTTCGGTCGTGGATCATGATTGTGGTGTGTTGCCTGGGAATTTGGTTGGGCCGGGAACGGAATATCGTGACGGCCTTAGCTGTGGCGGCCCTTTTAATGGTGGTGCCCTATCCGGAAGCCATCCATGATATTTCATTTCAATTGTCCTATCTCTCTGTTGCAGCGATCGGGATGGTGTTATTAGCCAGAAAAACCGAAGATTCCGATGTAGTGGGATTACAGGTGACGGGTACCAGTAAGACACTGAGTTGGCGTACCAGGTTATGGGAAAACAGTAAACTCGCATGGCTCATGACTTTAGCAGTTAGCCTCACAACCTTACCGTTAGTCGCGTTCTATTTTCATCAAATCCCATGGCTCGGCTTGTTCACAAATATGATCATTGTTCCATTGGTTGGAATTTTGGTGATCCCTGTTGGTCTCATGGCTGCCGTTGGAGTGCTGCTGAGTGGAACACAGACATTACCTCTTGGGTTCGTCAATCAATGGATCTTTGATGCGTTTGCCAAAATCGTTGTTGGTCTGTCCTGGGTCCCAGGGGCGGAGTGGCATGTCGCATCGCCTAATATCGCTTCGATAGTTGTGTTCTGGTGTGTATTGGCGGGGTTGCTGTTATTCAGGCATAGACAGATAGTTCGATGGGGTAGTCTCACAATATTGGTGGGAATTCTTGTCTGGTGGACATGGTCTCCCCGAACAAACTGGGAACCAGGATTGCTTCGCGTGACGTTTTTGGATGTGGGTCAGGGAGATGCCACGTTCATGGAATTGCCAGATGGGCAAACCATCTTGATTGATGGAGGGCCAGCATACGGCCGCTTAGATATGGGGAGGGCGGTGATCGGTCCGTATCTCTGGAATCGAGGCATTCATCGAATTGACCATGTCGTCGCCACCCATCCGCAATGGGACCATGTTGGGGGCTTGCCCTGGGTGCTGCAAACATTCGAGATTGGAGAATATTGGAGCAATGGTGTTTCTCGATCAAAGGCATTTTACAAACGGCTACAAGCTGCCGTGCGAAGGGCGCAACTTGATGAACAGGTTATTGGAGCTGGGTCTGACATTATCGAGACTGGTCCTTGTTCACTGTCGGTGTTGAGTCCTATTGCGAGGGAAGATCCATTGATGCTGGTGTCTACGAAGGATATCAGTGGAACAGATCTCAATAATCAGTCACTGGTGACAAGACTAGTTTGTGGCCCCCATTCGTTATTATTCACGGCCGATGCTGAACAGAACGCGTTAGAATTCTTGCAACATAAGCCTCAAGGGCATTCAGCGAATGTGGTTAAGGTTCCCCATCATGGCGCCAAGAGTTCGCTTCACCAGGGATGGGTCAATCAAATAGTGGCTCAAGCCATAGTCGTGTCTGTTGGGTCGCATAATCGCTATGGGCATCCGGCTCCAGATGTGCTAGTTGCTTATGAAAAACGAGGGCTACCGATGTATCGGACAGATCATGATGGCGCGATTATTGTCGAAGCAACTCTTGATTCACCTGGCATGCACATTTTCACTGCCAAACAACAAGAACTCGTTCCTGCCCCTCTCAACCCGGATATTTGGAAATACGAATGGGCGAATTGGCAACGATTGTGGAATTAAGTGCCAAGTTGCTTGACAAGGCATTTACTCTTTTCTCAAATCATTAACAATAAATAGGCTGAACTAACGAAAAATTCCGGCGCGAGTCCCGGTAGCACAAAAAATTAGTGCGAACTTTATTGCTGCAAAACTGAGTGAGATTTTTAGCAACTGACAAGGTCTTAAGGATGGACATCCCTACAACTGCGGACATGACGACTGGTGTTTATTGGTGTCGACTGCATTTTCAATTATATCTGAGAAGGTTCGTCCCACCTATGTCCAAGTTTTATAGGACTATTAGTGGGTTTATGACTCTGTAAAGGCTTGAAAGATCGGGTGAGGGAGGGAGAGGGGTTCCCATTGGAGGATGGTGAGGGAATCGTTGACATAAACGGGGTGGCGCATGCCGTTGAGGACGCTCGTGACGCCGGGTGCACTGGCGACGGTCCAGAGGGCTTTCCGTGAAAAGGGTTCTTTGCCTTTGTCTTCTGGCAGTAAGGGATCAAAGACCTCTTTTATTTCAGCGAGTTTTTTTGCGCTTTTCTGTGCCGCTTCCATCCGCATGACTTGCAACAGTGCGACGAGTTCTGGGACATATTTGTCTCGCCAAGATTGCCAAATTTGTTCTTCTTCTTTTCGCCCCCTGAAATGTTGGGTAAGCAGTTGGAACGTTCGATTCACATGGGGACTAATCGTTTGCGATTCAATTTGATCCCAATGTTCTAAGTTTTGAACGGATGCTCGGACGCGTGTGAGTTCTTCCGCCCAGTTGAAATAATCCAGAGGAGACGCGCCTTTGTCTGGTTGTGGAATGTTGGGCCCGAGCACCTGTTTATAGTCATTCTCAAGGGCGGCCACTTTGGGCTGCTGTGCTTCAAAGTTGGTATTGGAAATTTCGGCTTGCGGATCCGCAAGCCGAATCATGCCACTACCTTTTCCGGGTATGGCGTTTAGCGGACGATTGACTAATACTGCGATGTTTTTCTCCTGTGCGAGTGCTAGGACGGTGTGTGAATGGTCCTTGCCCGTGTTGTGTGTCAGGAGGGCACCGGCTTCAAAGAGATTCATCGGCAATTGCAGTACCCGAAAATGATGTTGTGCCTGTCCGGCCTGTTGCGCGGCGGCTTGGGCAGCCTCCAACATCCGTGAAAGCGAGGTGGCTTCAGGATTGTCCGGTTTGGCGGTGCAGGTATTGGATGAGACGCCGTAATATTGCATTCGTCCTGCATCGACCTGTTTTTCGAAATAGACAAAGGCTTGTTCTAATCGACGATAGAATTCCTGTTGGAGATCATGTAACTGAATGGCGTTGATTGAGAGATTGCGGGTCTTGGCATCTGACAGGAAATATTCTGGATTGTGTAGAAGGCAGACATCCAAAGTTGCCAGTCCGAGTCGATCCAAAGATGATGTAAGTTGCTCTTCGAGAAACTCAGGATGAAGACAATGCCAAATCCCTTCCCCGTATTTGACTATTTCAGGGAACGGTTTGCCTGCTTCTTCCCTGGCTTCAGCTCGCGCGAGATTGTTTCCTTGCACGTATCCGATTTTGGACACGATGATAACCTCTTCCCGTGAAATGAATCCTTTCGCGATGAGGTCTTTGACGACCGTTCCCACTAATCGTTCGCTTTGACCATCGGCATAATTCGTGGAAGTATCAATAAGATTGCAGCCTTCTTGTAGGGCTTTTTCCAAGGCGTTTCGATGGTCATCAACTCCGAGACTAATTCGATAGCCGCCAAAACCGATTCGGGATGTCGTCAATCCAGTGGACCCTAGTGACGTATAGCCATGGGAAGAGGGACGTGCGGTTCGAGGACTTGCCAACATGTTGGCAACATACGTGCCCGTGCCTTGTGGCGTGGCGTGGCCTGGTAGACCATCTGTGGTTAACGCTTGGCGCGTTCCTTCCGTTTGCGTTGTGCTCCCATGAGTGTTTTTTAGCGCGGACGGCACGGCTTCAGGATCGGTGATTGGGGCTTGGCAGGCAAAGTTTTTACAGATATATAGCGCGGCCTGTCCATTGACCGGTGTCTTGCCCGTTAACAAGGGATGCGAAGTTTCTGATGCAGAATTCGGGTAATAGGCCATAATACGATATGGAATGAAACAGCGATTCACGGCTGCACGGAGTTGTGTGTAGGTTTTGTCATCATCCCCGCCAACCAAGGCTAATTCTATGGGGCCTCGAAGTAAGAGATCGACGACCATCAGGCTTTTGGGGAATCCTCGCGGGACTTGCCCAATTTGTTGTCCGTACGCTCGGACGGCATTTGTCGCTGCCGTACGAAAATCTTCGCGGTCAAAGTGGAATGACAAACGTGC
>JAJDBR010000125.1 GCA_029261275.1 Nitrospirales bacterium | reverse complement strand
CGGGAATTTTAGCTGGAATGAAACCAAAAAAAGCAGCAAAGTTATCGGAAGGGCTTCGAAAATATCGGGAAATAAAACTGAAACGGAGCGTGAAGTCGAACGTGCCAAACAATAAATCATGAGTGCCTTCCTTCCCATATTCGTGAGTCCACAGACCGCTCCCAATGCCATAAGTCGTGGTGAAACAGTGACGGACACCTTGGCGCAAGGGAGCAAGGACCAATCAACCCCATTGGACCACACATTCTCGCCCGTCTTTGCGCAGGTTCTGCGTGAGCAAGAGGAATCCCCAACCTTGCTGAAGAAGTTGCAAGCGGTGGCTTCAACGGATCCTCAAGAGGCGGACATGTTACAACCTGGTTTGGTGCAAAAAGATCTTCGAAATCTTGAGGTCGTGGGCAGCTCTCATTCGATTGAAAAAGCCTTACCTGATTCTCATGCGTATGGGAATCAACCATCAACGCATTCGAAGGTGGCAGCGCTGCCCGCAACAGATTCCGATCCCTTGATCGATTCAGCCAAGGTGGTGTCTCCAAAAGTGCTTGATCGTCCTTTCACGACTACACATGCATTCATTCCAGATCAGGCGCCAAGATTTTTATTCGAACAAGTTCCATTGCCTGGGAATTTCCCAACGATTGCCTTCAGCTCTTTCAATGGCACGCAAGCTTCGACCAATGAGTTAATATCGAGTCCTGCCTTGCAGGCAAGGAATGGAGAGCCTATTCCTGGATCGATTAGACAAGCCCTTGAAAGTGAAGGCAACTATTCAGGGAAATTACAGTCTACCGGACCACAAGTGCTGGAATCTGGACTGATTTCCCAACGGGCCCCCGTACCGAAGTTCGCGGAAGGAGGGGTGGTTCCTCAACAGGCCCCCGTACCCAAGATCGCCGAGGTCGGTGTGGTTGCTCAACAGCTTCCTCAAGGTTCAGAGGGCAAGCTCGCTTCTTCCGGGTTGAAACAAGAGGAAAGACGAGCAACGCCTAAAATGGCTTCATTAGCCAAAGAGGTCCCAAGCGGGCAGCCACATGTGAGTCGATTGATTCAGGAAGATGAACCGCTGAAATTTTCCAATCTTCCACGATCCACACCCTCACCGATTGGATCTTACAATCTACGAACACCTTACGTTCCGCCGGTCACTGCGGTTCAGCAGGATGCTCCTACGGGGTTGACTCAAGCCCTAGTACCAGGTCTATCCGCCCCTAAACCGATATTTGGCATGTCATCGATTGGGCATAACGTGTCCAATCCGGTCATAAACCAGCGGACGACGATTCCCGTTGATCTGCCTGGAGAGCCAGGGTTGCTCGGCAAAGGGGATCGTGCTCAAACCCTAGTGGAGGCATCGGTCAAAAGTCAGGGTGTTGATCCAAGTGGTGGGCAAGGGCTGGGGAGTGGGATGAATCAATTCCACAATCCCCAATCAGGGTATCAGCAACCAGCGGCGACCCTTGCACAGGGGATGGGAATGCGGGGTCTGGAAGAACGCGGTCCAGAGCTCCCCGTACCGGCGCTTCAACGGTTACAAATGGATGTGCAATTATCTGAGAACCAACGGGTGTCGATTGATGTGGGTGTGCAGAACCGACAGGTCTATGCGGGGTTGACTATGGATCATTCCGTCTTGCGAAACCTTGCCAATCAATTTGTTCCACAACTGGAAAATCAATTGGCCGACGTGGATATGGAACTCCAAGAGTTTTCAGCCGAGGTTCGTGAAGAACGCGATCGAGAGGGTGACAAGTTGCTTCATGATTCTGGATATCACCAAGCAGACGAGTCTGGTGGAAAATCGCCTGGGGATGTTTCCTCACCTTCCAACATTCGGAATCAACAGGAAGAACGTGGCTTGTATCTCGTGGCATGAGTCCTGAGAGACAACGAGGACCTTTCGAACAAGGAGTAGGATGATATGGATGCGATCACACCAACAACATCAGCATCAACCTTGACTGGCCAGGGAAATGTGCAGGCCGCGGTATCGGATCTCGGCTCGGACGTCTTTCTTCGATTACTGGTGACGCAGTTACAAAGTCAAGATCCAACGAATCCCACTCAGAATGAAGACTTTATCGCACAGTTGGCGCAATTTACGACATTGGAACAAGCCACCAATACTACGGATCTGTTGCAGCAATTGGTGGATCAACGATCTGAGTTGGACATTGTTAGTCTCCTAGGGAGGAATATTGTCACTGAAGGGGATATTCTCACCTTGGGTAAAGACAATGAGCCAGTACTGTCCTATGTGTTAGGTGAGGACACTAGAAACGTGAAGGTTCAAATTCTTGATAAAGATGGAAGTGTCATCAGAAACCTTGATGTGAATCAGATTCAAAATGCAGGTGCACATGAAGTGTCTTGGAATGGATTGGATGATGCTGGGAAACGACCACCGGAAGGTCCCTATCAATATACCATTCAGGCGTTGAATGAAAATACGAAAGAAGTAAAAGTGCTAACATTTTCTCTGGAACGAGTCACAAGTTTGTTGCCAGGCACTGAGAAACCTATCGTGGTAGCCAGTGGAAGGATCTATAGCACCGAGGACATCCATTCAATACGGTAACGACCATCGCAGATATTATTGATGTGGCAGGGACGCCTCAGGAACGAAGGAGAGAGAATCAATGGGTATTACATCAGCGTTCTTTGCAGCAACAAGTGGAATCAATGCAACGAGTCGGGCACTTAGTGAAATCGGGAATAATATCGCCAATGCGCAAACGGTCGGGTATAAGAGCCGATCGGTTTCCTTTGGTGATTTATTCGGAGCCACGATCGGTGGTGGGGGGACGACCAATTCGTTAGTGGAAGGTCGAGGCGTACGAGTGCTGGGGATCGATCCAAGTTTTACCCAAGGCTCACTGCAAACCACTTCCAATGCTTTGGATTTGGCTATTGATGGAGACGGATTTTTTGAAGTTAATGATGCAGCAGGAAACAACTTTTTTTCTCGAGCTGGGCAATTCAATGTTGATGCGAATGGATTCTTTGTCAATCCTGCGGGTTTGCGACTACAAGGCAGAGATGGCGTGACTCAAGCGGCTGGTGATTTACGATTAGACACGACTCCACAACCTGCCGTAGCTACCTTAACGGTGGACATGAGTGGGAATCTCAAAGCCAACGAACCGATCAGTTCTCCAACGAACGCACAAATATTGGCTGACCCCTCTAATCCTGCTAATTCTCAGTTTAGTACGGGAATTCGAGTTTTTGACTCTTTGGGCGTTGGCCATGATCTAACTGTGTATTTTTCAAAAATTGATCCAGCCACAGTAGCTGGCCTCCCTGCTACTTCTACCGGTGCATGGCAATATAGTGTGATTGCGTCAGTTAATGAAGTCTCTTCATCGGTCGTCGATACTTCCACAGGGAACGCCTTGGTAGCACAAGGTGAACTTGGTTTCACCAATACTGGTTTTTTGGATTTTGAAGGTGCCGCAGCATATTTTAATGGTGCGGGTGGAATTGATTTTGATGATGGAGGGAGTGCGACTCCTCAGCCTGTTCAGAATCAAGCAGTTGTTTTTGATTTTGGAACGAGCATCACAACCGACAGTGGACCGGGTACCGATGGGATGATCCAGCAGGGATCGCCTTCAGTCCTGTTGACCTTGGCTCAAGATGGGTTTGCGAGTGGGTCTTTGACAGGAACCTCTATTGGTGAAGATGGAGTGGTGACTGGACGATTTTCCAATGGGACGACACAAAATATCGGACAAGTCACTTTGGCTCAGTTTATTAATCCAGACGGCTTGCAACCCGTTGGACGGAATTTGTTTATTCAATCTGCCGACTCGGGGACGGCCCTAGTAGGAGCTCCAGGTACAGGTGCGTTTGGTAAAGTCATCGCCAGTTCTTTGGAAGCCTCTAACGTGGACTTAGGGGAAGAGTTGGTGAATATGATTACCATGCAACGGGGTTTTCAGGCCAACTCTCGAATCATTACCACGACGAATGATCTTCTGGGGGAATTGGTGAATCTGGCTCGTTAATTTCTCATCGATGAGTGAATCAGAAGCCCCCTGTCAGCCATAGCTGACAGGGGGCTTTTTTTTTGATGAACGGCGTCAACAACATAAGCTGAAGAGGCAATTTTTTCTCTGCGTCAAAGGTTCCAGCGCCACGCCAGGAAACTGACGAAACGCCAAAGAGGGTTCCATAGGGAGAATGACAGAGCAGTAAAATTCCAGTGTGTAATGGCCTTGTATTTATTCAGTTTTTTGATGCGAACACAGGTCCGTCTGAAAATTTTTTGAGTGGCATAGAGGTTGCTCACTTTGAAAGTGGAAGTCTGGGCTCAAACAATAATTTTTGCATGTGAGGTTACGGTATGGCTGATGAAGAAGCCAAAGAGGCGCCGCCGGCAGCAGGGGGCTCTGGAAAAAAAATGATGATATTAGGGCTAGTCGGTGTGCTTCTTCTTGGAGGGGGTGGCGGTGCGGCATGGTTTTTCATGGGAGGCGATAAAGAAGAGGGCGAGAAACATGCCAAGGCTGACCATGGCGAGGAACATGCTGACGAGCCTGGGCCGGTGATGGAGCTTGAACCGTTTCTCCTCAATTTAGCTGATCGCGATGATCTTCGGTTTCTCAAGGTGAGTATTAAATTGGAGTTAGATCGACCGGAAGAAAAAACCGATTATCAGAATAAAGTGCCTGCTATCCGTGATGCCTTATTGGTGCTGTTAAGTAGCAAGGAATCGCAATTATTGCGAACGGTGAATGGGAAACGGAGAATTCGCGAAGAAATTATGACACGAGTCAATGGGGTGATGAGTAAGGGCAAAATTGCCAATGTGTTTTTTACGGACTTTATCATTCAGTAAGTCAGGAGCAGACAGGAGTCAGGAGTGAAGCGGGAGAGGGACGATCGAAGGACGAGACCGTGGGGCGTGAGGCCTCACGCGAAAAAGGGAAAAGGTTTTTGAGAAGGCATCTGGTTTCATACACTTTTCTTCATACGGTTTACTAATTTACCTCTATGGAAAAAATACTCAGTCAAGATGAAGTTGATGCCTTGCTCCGGGGCGTATCCGATGGAGATGTTGAAACCGAATCGGAAGAGATTGAGGAACCGCAAGACGGGCCTATTCCCTATGATCTCGGCAACCAGGAATGGGTCATCCGGGGTCGTATGCCGACTCTGGACGTCATCCATCAACAATTTTCTCGCCTGTTTCGTCTTGCTCTGAGTGAGATGCTTCGAAAAACCGTTGAGGTGACCATTACCAATCAATCTGTCATGAAATTTGGTGAATTCACCAAACGCCTTCCCGTTCCGGCCTATCTTCAAATTATTTCTATGGAACCTCTTCGAGGCACGGCGATGGTCGCGACTGATGCAGCAACAGTGTATCTGTTGGTGGATCATTTTTTTGGTGGGGCGGGGCAAACTCACGTGAAACCGGAAGGCCAAGATTTCACACTGATTGAACAACGCGTCATGCGAACGGTGATGGCGATGGGGTTGAAGGATTTACAAAAAGCCTGGGAACCTGTTCAGAAGGTGTTGATTAAAACCGTACGAGCAGAGATGAATCCTCAACTGGCTTCCATTGTGTTGCCGGCGGATGTGGTGATTGTGGTGACGTTAGGCATTGAGTTGGGCAATTCCGTGGGAGATCTCCATTTGTGCCTGCCGTATGCGATGTTGGAACCGATTCGAGAGCGTTTGCAAGTCAGTTTTCAAAGTGATTTTTACGAAGTTGACCATGGCTGGGTTCATCGGTTTTCCAATCGAATCAAGGATGCTCCCGTCAATATTTCGGTGACGTTGGGAGAAACGGAGTTATCCATAGAAGAGTTTATGCACTTTAAGCCAGGGGATGTGATTACCTTGGATCAATCGACCACGCAGCCGTTAATTGCCAAGGTGGAGGGCATTCCAAAATATTTGGGGTTTCCAGGGACCACCAAAGGCATGCAATCGTTTCAGGTCCAAGAGATGATGATTATACCGGAGTAGGGCAGGTTTTCTTATAGGAACACCGGGGAAGGATAACCTCAGAAACGATGGAGATGCTCTATGAGTGAAGAAGACAGCGTAGACATGGACACCTTTGATGCCGAAAAAGAAATGATGGAGGCTTTAGCTCAGGAAGCTGCAGGTAAGAGTGAAAGCCCCGTACAAACGGCCGCTCCACCAGCAGTGTCGGAAACCGTCGGTACTCAAGATGCCAATCTTGAACGACTCCTGGATATTCCTCTTGTGTTGTCGGCGCAATTAGGCAATACCCGAATGTTAATCAAAGATTTGCTTCAACTCGGACCAGGATCCATTGTGGAATTAGATAAATTGGCTGGTGAACCCTTAGAGGTTCTGGTGAATGAACGGCTTGTGGCTCGTGGTGAGGTCGTCATGGTGAATGAAAAATTCGGCATTCGTCTTACCGATGTGATTAGTCCCTCGGAGAGAGTTAAAAAACTCAATTAAAATGGAAAACATCCCCATGAGATGGCGAATGAGGCTGGTAGATAGAGAATTTCAATTTGTTCTGGCCCTTCATTTTTCCCTCCATGTTGGTTGTTGAGAAATTATGGATTTAACACATGAAGCTCTGAAAATGGCTGGTGCCTTAGCATTGGTCATCATTATTCTTTTGGCTGGACTGTCGTGGGTGAGACGGACGTTTGGGGAAACTCCAGGAATAGGAGGCGAACCGTTGATGCGCGTGTTGGGCGGTCTGCGAGTCGGGACGGGAAAACAAGTCATGCTAGTCGATGTGGGAGGGGAGGTCTTGGTGTTAGGAACCACGGCGAGGGAAATGACGCTCTTAACTAAAATCACTGATGAAGATCGAGCGACACGAATGCGTTCACTGGCGAATCCTGTTGTGGGCCGTCTAGGAGCCTGGCTTGGCCAATGGGCACAGACGAGGGGAGAAAAGAACAAAACGCAGTCCTTTGCACCGTCCTCGTTGGCCAAGGTTCAAAAATGTTTATGACTATTTCGATGAACATCATCAGAGCGTGGAGAAAAAAAGAGTCCTTTGGCTTTGGCCTTCTGTGTTTCCTGGTGGTTAGCCATGCCCTTGGGGGACGTAGCCATGTATTGGCTCAAGCCACGAAGGATCCGACCATCAGCTTACAAGTATCTGGATTAGATGCGACCGAACCCTGGACATTTGGTCTTCGCATTCTCTTTATGCTCACGGTGCTCACGTTGGCGCCAGCCTTACTTATGTTGGTGACGTCCTTTACTCGGGTGGTGATTGTTCTGGGTCTTTTACGGCAAGCCCTTGGGACTCTGCATGCTCCTCCCAACCAAGTCATGATTGGCTTAGCCTTATTTTTGACCTTATTCATTATGATGCCGGTATGGGAACAAATTCGAACGGAAGCGCTGGATCCATTCCTCGAGAATCAGGTTACCCAAGAAGTTGCTATGCAGCGAGCCATTGAACCCATTCGAGAATTTATGTTGAAACAAGTCCGGGAAAAAGATTTAGGCATGTTTATGAGTATGGGGAAAATTCCAGATCCTCAGACCGCGAAGGATGTCCCGATACATGTCTTAGTCCCTGCATTCATCACCAGTGAATTGCGAACCGCCTTTCAAATTGGGTTTTTGATTTATGTTCCATTTTTGGTGATTGATATGATCGTGGCCAGTACGTTGATGTCGATGGGGATGATGATGTTGCCACCGATCATGATTTCGTTGCCGTTTAAACTCGTATTATTTGTGTTGGCCGATGGGTGGTTTTTAGTCGTGGGCTCGCTCATGAACAGTTTTCAATAATTGTCAGCCATCAGGTATGAATAGGAAGACGTTCAAAGTCGGAGCGAGAGGGAATTGGTTTTTTCCCTCCAACTCACTACTCACTCTATACAAGGAATAACGTCGTGACTCCAGAAGGTGTGTTGGCCGTCGGTCAGGAAGCCATTAAAACAATTTTATTAGTCGCAGGCCCGATGTTGGGGTTGAGTTTAATCGTGGGTCTCATGGTCAGTGCGTTTCAAGCCATGACTCAGATTAATGAAATGACGCTAACCTTTTTGCCAAAAATTCTCACCATGTTCATTGTGCTGTTATTCATGTTTCCCTGGATGCTTCAAGTTCTCGTGGGGTTTATGACGGGCGTATGGGGACAAATTCCTGAAATGGCGCAATAAGGAAAGACCGTAAGCAGTGAGAGGTAAGGCATGAAACGTCAAAAGAGCAGGTGTCTGTTTTTTTCTTCGGACGGCTTTCCCCGATACCTCTTCCTTTCTTCTTCTTCAACGATGGAATTGCTGTAACCCGTGTTGCAATGGGATATCGCGATTCAACAGGCCTGGCAATTTGTGGTGGTCTTGGTTCGAACGGCAGTCATTTTGTCCGCCTTGCCTTTGTTGGGGGGGCGAATCGTTCCCAAGCGCATCAAAATTGGTTTGGCTGCTGCCATTTCGGTGATTCTGACTCCCGTTGTGACGTTTACTCTACCACCAAATTGGTTAGAGCCGGCGCATTTGGTTATGGCGTTAGGATCCGAAATTCTCGTTGGATTGGTTCTTGGTTTCGCGATGCGATTAGTCATGGCAGCGGTCGAATTGGCGGGAAATGTCCTGGGTTTTCAAGTGGGGTTTGCCATGGCCAATGTGCTCGACCCGGTGTCACAAGTGCAAACCCCGGTGTTTGGCCAATTGATGACGGTTCTTGCCACGCTTTTGTATTTTCAGATAGACGGACATCTGTTGGTGCTCTTAGCCTTGGGAAGTAGTTTCCAGTTAATCCCTCCGTTTGGAGCGCACCTCAGTGGTCCGCTCCTTCCCGATGTCACAGGCTTGGTCCAACGTACGTATGAGACGGGGATGAGGTTGGCGTTTCCCGTGATGGCCGCCACTTTTCTTGTGCATATCACGATGGGTGTCTTGGGGCGTCTTGTTCCACAAATGAATATGTTGCTAACCAGTTTCCCTATTACGATAGGGGTGGGGCTTCTGGTCTTGGGGTTGGGTTTGCCTTTCTTCGCTTTGGTTTTTCAAGAGTCGGTATTGGGGATGGAAGTCATACTTTGGGAACTTTTGCAGGGATTAGGCCATGGCTGAAAATAAAGACGGCGGAGAAAAATCCGAACAACCCACAGCGAAAAAATTAGCGGATGCGCGTCGCAAGGGCCAAGTGCCTCTCACGCGGGAATTAGCCCCATTGTTTGTCTTGTTGGGAGGGGTTGGGGCGATCACGATGTGGGCCCCCCAAATGCTTCAACAATTTTCGGGGCATTATCGGTCTTGGTTGGAGCAGGCAGGAACGCTGCAGCTCGATCCCACCACCATGCATGTGTTGTTCTGGAATATTACCAATACCGCCTTTGTGCCTCTTCTTCCGTTCGGACTCATCGTTGCTGTATTAGCCTTGGCGGCCCTCCTGATGCAAACAGGACCCTTATGGATTGAGGAGGGTTTACAGCCTAAACCCTCGAAGCTAAACCCCATGAATGGCATCAAACGGCTATTCTCCTGGAAAGGGGTGGTGGAACTTTTAAAGTCTCTGGCCAAGGTCGCTATGGTCGGAGGAATACTATATGGCGTGCTGTCCGAGGGAATGCGTCATCTTGTTCAACTTCCCATTAAAAGCCTATTGGACTCCGTTGGCATGACTTGGAACTTGGTGCAAGACATCGTGTGGTCCGTGGGAGGTATCCTGGTAATTTTAGCGATTGCCGATTTTGTGTATCAACGGTGGCAGCATAACGAAGATTTAAAAATGACGAAGCAGGAAGTCAAAGATGAATCAAAGGACGTAGAAGGGGATCCTCAGATACGTTCTCGTCGACTGAGTTTGCAACGGGAACGATCTCGCCAACGGATGTTACAAGCCGTTCCCAAAGCCGATGTGATTATTACCAATCCAACGCATTTGGCTGTGGCCCTTCGTTATGACACAGCAAATATGGATGCGCCCGTAGTCGTGGCTAAAGGGGCAGGGTTCATGGCGGAAAAAATTAAACAAATAGCGCGTCATGCGGGTGTGCCGATTCTGGAAAACCGAAGCCTGGCCCGAGGCCTTTTCAAAGGGACGAAGGTGGGACAGGAAATTCCCGCGGCTCTGTATCAAGCCGCAGCGGAATTGTTGGCCTATGTCTATCGTTTACGCAATCCCCAAGATCAAGCTAGTTAGGGAATCCCATGGCGTTTGATACCGGAAAACTCAAGCTTGAACTGACCCCGTCCCATTATGGAGATGTGCTGCTACCAATGGGCGTTGTGGGCTTGCTCTTGCTCATGTTGCTGCCTCTGCCGCCCTTTATGCTGGATCTGTTTTTATCCTTTAGCATCACCTTAACCATGTTAATTTTGCTCGTGACGATGAATTCAGGACGTCCGGCAGAATTTTCCGTTTTTCCGTCGGTGGTTTTACTCACGACCTTGTTTCGCTTGGCCTTGAATATCGCTTCGACACGAGCCATTTTATTACATGGGCATGAAGGGCCGGCCGCAGCGGGAGAGGTGATTCGTGTTTTCGGCGAGTTTGTCGTTGGTGGAAACTATGCCGTTGGTATTGTGGTGTTTTCTATTCTCGTCATTATTAATTTTGTGGTGATTACCAAGGGCGCCACGCGGATCGCGGAAGTTGCCGCTCGGTTTACCTTGGATGCCATGCCGGGCCGGCAGATGAGTATTGATGCCGATTTGAACGCCGGTATTATTGACGAAGGGGAGGCTCGGAAACGCCGGGAAATGATCTCGCAAGAAGCGGACTTTTATGGCTCAATGGATGGTGCCAGTAAGTTTGTCCGGGGTGATGCCATTGCCGCCTTACTCATTATATTTATCAACGTGCTGGGCGGTCTGGGGATTGGGGTCTTGGACCATGGGATGTCGGTCATCGAGGCAGCCAAACGGTTTACACTGTTGACGGTCGGGGATGCCATCATCGCCCAAATTCCCGCGCTGATCATGTCCACGGCAGCCGGTATCATTATTACACGCGTGTCCACAGATACCAGTTTGGGTCGGGACTTAACCGAGCAAATATTTTTCAATCCGCAGTTAGTGGCCGCGGTCGCCAGTATGTTGATCTTTTTAGGTTTGGTGCCGGGACTGCCGCATGTCGCCTTTTTGCTCCTAGGCGCCATGACGGCTGGATTGGCCTATGTGCTTTTTCAACGGAAAGAGGCCGCCGCTGTGGCGGCCTCTCATCCGCAAACAAGCACAGGGGGAAAGGCCGAACAAGCTGAAACCCCTGTTACCGAATCGGTCGATACAGTGGCACCTCCTGACATTTTGGAACTCCATGTGGGATACGGTCTTGTGCCCTTTGTGGATCATGCGCAAGGGGGAGAACTCCTTGAACGCATTCGGGCTATTCGTAAACAAACCGCCTTGGATATGGGGTTCGTCGTGCCTGCCGTTCATATTCGGGATAACTTACAGCTTAAGCCCCACGAATATAGCATTTTGCTCAAAGGCATTTCGGTGGCCAAGGGTGAATTAGTGCCTCGGCATTTATTAGCGATCAATCCTGGACATGCCAAGAAGGGTTTGGAGGGCAAACCCGGACAAGATCCGTGTTTTGGTTTGCCGGCCGTCTGGATTGCCCCTACCGAAAAAGAACGTGCCCAAATGGAAGGCTATACGGTTGTTGATGGTCCAGCCATTATCGCGACACATTTAACGGAACTGATTAAAACCAATGGGCATGAATTGCTGGGTCGACAAGAGGCCCAGAATTTGCTGGATAACCTCGCTAAGACGTATCCCAAGGTGGTGGATGAACTCATTCCCACCCAA
>JAJDBR010000124.1 GCA_029261275.1 Nitrospirales bacterium | reverse complement strand
ATGAATGCCGTCGCTGAAGGAAGAACTGCATTGCGAGAGAGTAAGTTTGGACATTTAACGGTTGGCTCAATTATGGAAATGCAGGTACAAAGCGCCACAAAAAACACAGGGGCTGAACTGTTGGCGTCATATATGATGGATGGATTTGGGTCGGTGCCTATTGTCGATGATCAGAACAAGCTTGTGGGCATTGTCTCTGAATTTGATTTACTAGGGGCGCTTCGAAAAGGTCAAAAATTGGAAGATGTCACGGCGGGAGAGATTTTAACAGCCAATCCAATTTCGGTCACCAAAGACACGGATGTGATGACCTTGGTTGACGTGCTACAAAGCAATCATCTAATACGCGTTCCAGTTTTGGATAATACGGGCAGCCTTATTGGCATTGTGGCTCGTCGAGATTTACTCCGAGGCTATCTGCAAGCCTCGGGGAGTTGAAGCTCCCTGATGAGTTGTGCTACTCCTTTCCTCACCGTGTCGATACTTCCCATTTCCTGAAACATTGAATCATTGTCCACTTTTTCCCTGATGAGGGAGGAGTGTGCTCGATGAGTCTGTGAGTTGAAACGCATGAAAGATCGAGTGAATCAAATTGTCAGTGCCCTATGGTTTGAACGCGTGATCATTGCCTTTATTCTGATCAACGGAGTCATTCTGGGCATGGAAACGTCACCGTCCCTGGTGGAACACTATGGGGACCTCATGCATTTTGGGAATCACCTCATTCTTGGGATTTTTATTCTTGAGGCTTTACTCAAAATGATTGCCGTGGCTCCTCAGGTGAATCGGTATTTTCGTGATGGATGGAACATCTTTGATTTTTCCGTGATTGTGTTTTCTTTGATCCCGGCTACCGGAGACTTTGCCATGATCGCGCGCTTAGCACGGTTGTTGCGAGTTGTCCGTCTCGTCTCGACGATTCCAGAACTCCGATTAATTGTGGCTACCTTGGTGCGGTCAATTCCCAGCATGATCCACGTCATGACCCTCATGGGTGTGATTTTTTATATCTATGCCATCACGGGCTATCAGCTTTTTCATGAACATGATCCTACGCATTGGCGTTCATTAGGTATGGCATTGCTGACACTTTTTCGTGTGGTGACGCTGGAGGATTGGACGGATGTGATGTACACGGCCATGGATTTTCATTATTTGTCCTGGATCTATTTTGTGAGCTTTGTCATCTTGGGCACGTTCGTCGTCATTAATTTATTTATTGCCGTCGTAATCAATAATTTGGATGAAGCGAAAGCCGAACGACTCGCCGAACTTCAAGGTCCGGTCACCCAAAAAGATATTCTTAAAGATTTGCGAGAAACGCAAAAAGCACTCAGACGCTTGGAGGAACGTTTAGATCGGACCTTCTCGTAAGATTGAGTAAAGTCTGGACGAGGCTTTAGGGCTACGCCGGTTTCCGGTTGTAGTTCATGGCACAATGGAGGGAGTTGGTAAACAAGTGGGCAGTCCAGACACAGGCAAACGAGAAAACAAGAATCAAAGTAAGAGAACGAAGAATTTTGAAGGAATAAAGATGAGGGACGGGGTGTTCATGGTTTGCGAGGGGTGGCCTTGGTAGAAGGAGTGGATCGCCAACGATCTTGCCTTCGGGTAATTTCCTCCTCTGGGACTCTGGTTTCCCATTCTTCCACTAGGCCAGATGGTCCCCGGTGCCACCAGGTCGGAATGTTGGTTGGTGAGGGCTTAGTCGGTTGTTCAACCATAGTTAGCAGTACCTTTTGAGAAAAAAGTGTTCCATTCCCACATCACTATGTGGGAGATTGTCTGCAATAAATCCAATTTTAAAAAGGTAAATTAGACAATATGTAAAATAAGCAAAGATTGTGCCACGGCGAGTGTTTTTTGTGGGTTTCGTAAGATTTGGCTTGCCTTGAATGAGAGAAGAGTGATAACTGGAGCGGTGTTTAGGCCTTTTGGCACACCATCATGATTGGACAAGAAAGCGGAGAATTCCAGAAAATCCTTCTCCAGGCATAGTCAAAAATGTATCATTTTTGATAATTATGGAATCAATTGAGCCGGGGGGAACCAAGCCATGGTCTAGAGCCATGGACAATTCCTTCATAGGTCTGAAGTAACCTTTGCTAGTTCAGGTCCCTTTCGCAGAATTGGATGGCTTTCGTTTTTCCTTCTTTGCGTTTAGACTTCCCTGCGTTCTTAAGAAATACTCTGCAGAAAAGTGAGGAGAGATTCTACGTCTGCCGCGGGAGTGCTAGAAGACCAAGAGAGACGAGTACATACTTGTTTTTGATGGTCGGGGAATTGGAAGGTTTTCCAGGATATGTCGGGAGGCTTGGATTGGAGTTGTGCTTCAGTCTGCTTCCCTTGAGAGGTGAAGGACAAAATTCCCGGACTATGTGGTCCTTCCCATTGCAAAATTCTGAGTTTGGAAGTCTTTGCTAATTCCTGTTGCACTTTTTCTCTGATTCCTTCCAAGCTGACGGTCTTGAGCCCTTCGTGTTGTTTGATCGCACAGGCTTTGGCTAGGCCAGCGATCAACCCAATGTTCTGAGTCCCAAGTTCAAAGTCTGCCCATGAGGGTTGGCTGTTCTCTCTATGGGTAGTTATCTCAATGCGTTCTCCGAATTGCTTTCCAAGAATGAGTGCGCCTGTCCCCATTGGTCCTGCGCACCATTTATGCCCAGGGAAAAAGTAAGCGTCAGGTTGGCAGACCTGCAAGCTTACGGGGATATGGCCTACAGCCTGGGCACCATCAATAATCAACAAGGCTTGATGCGCGCGCGCGAGTTTGGACAGACGTTCGATAGGGAATACCCGACCATCGATTTGTGAAACATGGCTGATGATGATAGCCCGAATTTGTGTGGACATCAGAAGCTGTTTAATCTTCGTTTCCAATTCAGTGGGGGATTTTGGGTCAAGGGTATGCACTTGTACCCCGAGAGCGTGTAAACCCAAGATTTCCTTGAGCACCGTGGAGTTTTCATGGGTTGTGGTGAGGACCTGGTCTCCAGGTTTCCAATAGATATGAGATAAGACAAGTCTGCTCGCGGTTGTGGCATTAGGGATAAAGGCTATGCGCTCTGTATCTACCACCTGCAACCATTGTGCAAGCTCTTTTCGACAGCGTTGTAGGGTCTTACGATAATAGTGAAGGCCTTCTTCAGAATAGAGTAATCGGCTAAATTCTTCGAGGGTGGTGGTGACTTCTTCTTGCACAACTTTGTTGAATGGGGATAGTCCTGCGACGTTTAAATAGATCATGACTTCTTTCTCTCGCACAGTGTAGAGGCGAACAAATTTTTGTACGATCACTTGTTAGTAGCTTACCTGAAGGACTCCTCTCAGTTCTTCCCCTGTTGACCGCTATCGTAAGGAATGGGGTCTTACTTCGGCGTAAGCCTCAGTTTTTTCCAAAAAACAAGCTTCAATCTCCAATAACTTAAGTTGTTGGTTCCCAGAACCGAAGAATCTACCCGGGATATTTCTTGGATGGCTCACGTCCTAGAAAAATTCAGACCAGTGGCCGATAGCAATAAAATAGGTCCTGGGTCTATGGGTACGGTGAGATCCCTCCACAACATCAAATTGCACTGGGCACCCATCCATCGTGGATAGGGCTAAGTTGCGTCTTCTTCAAAATCTGAGTTGATGAAAAATTCATCTATCCTTGATCGCCCCAGTCCGACTCAAGAATCTGAGTTGGAAAAACCGCCTCTCAAGCAAGAGAGTCCTTCCTCTTCGCCCTCCACCTTTTGGGCCAAAGTGGATCTCACGACGCGGCAGTTGGTGATGGTGGTGGTGCTAGGGGTGTACGTGTTTTATCTGGGATATCGTATCCTCTATACATTAAATCCGGAGGCGCTAGGGTTTTCTCTCATATTTTTACACGCGGAAACGCATGCATGCCTTGCCTTAGCCTTATATTTTTTTCAAATTTGGAGTCCGACCACACGAGTTCCGCCTCCTGCCCCGCGAGACCTGACGGTGGACACTTTGATTCCGACATTCAATGAAGATCTAGAGCTTTTGCGAAAAACGGCGATCAGTTGTCTGGGTATGGCCTATCCGGCTCGAGTGTTTTTTCTGGATGATGGCAATCGTTTGGAACTTGCGAATTTGGCACAAGAATTAGGGTGTGGGTATCTCAACCGAGAGAAGCCTACGCAAGCCAAAGCGGGCAATCTTAATCATGCGTTGTCTCTCACCAATGGGGACTTTGTGGCGATTTTTGATGCGGACTATGTTCCCCATCCTACTTTTCTTGGACGGACGTTAGGGTATTTCCAAGATTCGAACGTGGCATTCGTCCAGACTCCTCACAACTACTATAACGTCGATTCTTTTCAATTCTGGATTAATTCTAAGAAACGCGACAAATGGAATGAGCAGGATGCCTTTTATCGATTTATCATGCCAGGCCGCGATCATTGGAATGCTGCATTTTTTGCCGGGACCTCAGCCGTCATTCGACGTGAGGCGTTGGAAGAAATCGGGGGGTTTGCGACCGATACCATCACAGAAGATGTGGAAACCAGTATTCGGTTGTATTCCAAGGGTTGGCAAGGTGTGTATCACAACGAAGTGCTCTCCAATGGGTTAGCCGCGAGTGACTTAGCCTCGTATCATCAACAGAAATTACGATGGGCCGAAGGCAATATCAACCTGTTGTGGTCTGAAAACCCCTTGTTCAAAAAAGGACTCACAGGGGCCCAGCGCATCTGCTTTTTTGCCACCATTTTTGGGTGGTTTGTGGGCATAGCGGAAACGATTTATTTTTCAACCCCTGCCATCATGCTGTTGACCGGATGGTATCCCATCGATCCGTTTGACTGGCAATTCCTCCTCGTCTATCTGGTGTATCTCGGAGTGTTAGTTGGTGGGTTTACATACGTGAGTCGAGGGCACGGGAGAATCGGCTTCAATAATCTCTACAATATGACCAATTTTTTCGTATTGGTGAAAGCCGTATTGAAAAGCTTCTTCAAAATAAAATCTGGGTTTTTGGTCACGCCCAAAGGCCCTGGAGAAAATGTGCAGCTAAGAACCATTATGCCACAACTATGTCTGACAGGATTGTGCCTGGCGGGAATGTGGTGGGGTGTGCTCAATATGTTTTACGGTCTCACAGGGGATTATTTCATTTACTCGATTGGAATTTTTTGGGCGGGCGTGAATGCGGGGTTAGCGATCAGTGTTATACGAAAGACAACCAGGGCATGGTATGACAGGAAAAAATTCCGGTTCATAGGCGCGGTTCCTATTCAATTTACCAATGCGAAGGGTTCTAATATGGGGGTGAGTCGGGATATCAATGAGTCTGGAGTCTCACTCGAAACATTTGAAATGTTGGACATGAATGAATCCATCGAACTCACCATACATTTGGGGCCCCATATGGTTCGTATCCAAGGAAGCGTTGTGTATGAGTATGCGGAAGAACCTGAGCAGACGCTTCCTCAATCCCTTTGTGCCTATGGTATTCGCTTTTCTGAACTCTCTCGTGTGGATCAGGATATCATTCAACAATTTTGTTTTCATTTAGTGTTGCCAGAATATTTACATCACTACGCGCAACGAGATACCTGGGGCCAACGTGTTGGGAATTGGTATGCGAATCGCAACCGTTTTAAAAAACGAGCGTACCGCCGTCTCGTTACCTTGCCCTGTCAGGTGTCAGGGCTATTTTCTTTTTATTCGGTGGTGAATGATCTGAGCCCAACCGGTGTGGCCTTTATTTCTTACCAATCCTTTGAAGTTAGCCAACGTTTGCAGATCGATATTTTTACGCATCAAGGCAAAGTTCCGACTGAGATTGAAATCCGAAGTTGTCAAAATATACCTCCCGGTTATGCTCACCTTATTGGGGCGAAGTTTGTCGAACCTATTCACGATAAGACCCATCCGTTGTATCCGTTTATGCCATCCCAAGGGGGGGCGGTGTCCTCATGAAGAATCCAGGGATCGTTTTATTAAAAAATAGGTGGTTGTTGACGTTGATGGTCGGGGGGTATTTGGTCCTGATATGGAGTGTGTTTGTAGTGGTGAATCATGAAGAGATCGTTCGGGCCGATTTGCTTCGTTCTCCCCCGACCCTGCAAGAGTCGGCTGTTATGGAAATGTATGGGGCTTTTGAAAGCCACCCCGAGTGGATTCAAGACGATGTGCTGTTGATGCGACTTACGGAGGCTTTAATACATCAGGGAAAGACTCAAGAGGCACAGGAAGTCAGTCTAGGGTTATGGCGGAGGAACCCGGATGATCGTTCATTGCGTTTCCAAGTAGCCCTAGCGTTACACAATTCTGGGTTGTATGAAGAAGCTGAGACCCATTTTTCTATTCTCTTAGAGGAGCGAGAGGACAAATGAACAACACAGCAAATCGATTCAGGAATTTCAATGTATGGGTAGGAGTTGGTGTACTTGTGATGGTCATGGGAGTGACGAGCGACAGTAACATGGCCATGGCTAAAGATTTAGATGAGCAATTTATCATGTTGATGGCGGCACGAAATGCGGCGAAAGCGGAAAAATATCAAACGGCCATCGATCGGTACAAAAAGCTGGTTAAGATGCCGGGTACCCATTTGAAGACCCGATCAGAATTTGGGTGGGTCTTAATGAAAGTGGGGAAATATCGGGCTGGTCAGCAGCAATTTGAAATGGTGTTAAAAACAGACCCGAATAATGTCAATGCACTTCGGGGACGGTTAGAGGGCGTACGAAAAGCCAAAGATCGGAAAGCCGAATATGAAGTGCTGACTAAACTCGTCCATCTGTCTCCCAAGGATCGCGGATTGCGGAAGCAGTTGGCGTTGGCATTGCACAACCAAGGGAAATATGAAGAAGCCGAAAAGCACTTAGCCATTTTGATGGGAGAGAAGTAACGAGCGATGAGGTCAGGTATTCGAATGATTCTGGTGTTCCTTCTTCTTCTACAAGGAGTCGAAGTGGTTGGTGCCCAAGGGTCTTCCCTTTCGGGCGAGGCTGAAATCTTGCTCCTGGCTGCTCGCAACGCACAGAAAGCGGGGCATCATGGCAAAGCCTTGCAACGCTATCGGATATTTGTGGAGCGGTATCCCAATGTTTCGGAGGGGCATCATGAATTGGGGTGGCTGTTGATCCAACAAGGTGCACGGGAGGAGGGGCTCACTCATTTAAAGAGAAGAGGATTTGTAAGATTCCCCAAAACATGGACAGCCCAAAAGTAGAGCTTTCTGGCACAATTGACCCAGGAGGTTCTCATGAAAACGTCTCGATTCAGCGAAACACAAATTATTGCGATCTTGAAACAAGGGGACAGTGGTATCAAAGTCAAAGACTTATGCCGAGAGCATGGGATTAGCGATGCCACCTATTACAACTGGAAAGCGAAGTACGGTGGGCTGGAAGCGTCAGATCTCAAGCGCCTCAAGGAAACCGAAAGCGAACTCGCGAAGCTTAAACGCATGTATGCCGATCTCGCGTTAGAGAATCGAGCCCTGAAGGATGTGCTCGGAAAAAAGTTCTGACGCCGTCCGACAAACGGGCGGCGGTCAAGACCATGCAGGAGACACACGGAGTTTCGGTTGTTCGGAGTTGTACGGCGGTGGGGCTGGCTCGGGCTACCTATTACCAAGATCCTGTCGACTGGCAGGTCCGGGATGCGAACGTCATTGAAGCACTCAATAAATTGGTTGAAGCGCATCCCCGCTGGGGCGTGTGGAAATATATCAAACGTCTGCAGGCTCTCGGGCATCCCTGGAATCACAAACGGATTCATCGCATCTACCGGCAGTTAGGGCTGAATCACCCACGCCGCACGAAACGCCGCTTACCCACGCGCCCCTCGATCCCCGTGTTCGTGCCGAAGGCCCCGAGCGAAGTATGGTCAGCCGACTTTATGAGTGATGTCTTGTATCACGGCACTCGTTTTCGCACGTTCAATATCATCGACGACTTCAATCGAGAGGTCTTGGCCATTGAAGTGGATACCTCCCTGAGAGCGGAGCGGGTGATTCGGGTGTTGGACCGACTGAAAGCGGAGCGGGAGTTACCGCACATGATCCGAGTGGACAACGGGCCAGAGTTTCTCTCGCAGCAGCTTCACGAGTGGGGCAAGGCCAATCGCGTACTGATTTATCACATTCAACCCGGCCGCCCAACGCAGAATGCCTTTATCGAGCGGTTCAATCGTACCTACCGGAATGAAGTCCTCAATCTCTATCTCTTTCGGAGTTTGGGGGAGGTGCGGGAAATTACCGCTCAGTGGATGACGATCTACAATGAGCAACGGCCTCACGCTTCTCTCCAGCACACAGCACCCTGTATATATGCACACTCACCGCCTCAAAACTCTATTTATGAACTGTCCGCTTGACGGGGAAGCTTACA
>JAJDBR010000123.1 GCA_029261275.1 Nitrospirales bacterium | reverse complement strand
GCGCCATCAGCCTGCTTGGCCATTCGACCAGTTTCTAACCGAAGCGGGCGACCACCAAGTTCCATTTCAACGACATGAATCATGTTTCAACCTTTCTGAATCCGTGGAGGCTTAATTATATTTCGCGTTTTGGTGTTTCCTGCTGCGGCTGAAAAATGTGAGTATAGGTTTTACAGAAACATTGCGAATCAATTGGAATCGAAGATTCAATCACTGCCCTCAACCCTTATTGATCAGAGAAAAATTACCTCTATTTCCGAATACCTAAGGCCGCAATAACCGCTTGATATTTTCCTTCATCACCACGGCGCAAATAATCTAAGAGTTTGCGTCGTCTGCCCACCATCTGAAGTAAACCTCGACGGGAGTGATGATCTTTTTTATGTGTTTTAAAATGGTCAGTCAGACTCGTAATTCGCTTGGTCAGTATCGCGATCTGGACCTCTGAAGATCCCGTGTCCCGATCATGCATTTGTTGCGATACCACCGCTGCCGTCTTTTCTTCTTTCGTTAACGCCATAATGCCTCCTTCGGAATATTTGCCCCTGCTGAAAACCTATTGGTTCCTGCCACAAAAAACTAATGAATATGAATCCGCCCTCAAATGACTAACCCTGATCTCTTAGCCTAAAACGGTGTCCAATACTAATACTGGGACATTCTGTCCTGATTGCAACAAAGGGCCCTTCCCTAACGCCAACAAGGAACCCTCCGTATTTTTCACACGAACACGCATACCTTCTCCCGCACTCGGAAGGCCGGGCTTCTCCCCAACCCATTCTACTCGATTCCAAGGAATGGCATTTCCGTGAAGCACTTTCCTGGCATCGTCATTATTCACTTCCACAGCAGGGAATATTTCTAAGGCTCGATCTAAACTCCACCAGGCTCCCTCACCTTGCGACACATCCTGTAGGGATTCCATACCAATAGCTTGCTCAATGCGTAATGGGCCCACTCGTCGGCGTTGTAACCATTTCAAATGCCCACCGACGCCCAACCGGGCCCCAATATCATCACACAATGTCCTGACATAAGTCCCCTTAGAACAGGTCACACGAAAACTCACTTCAGGGATCGCAATGCGCTGGATTTGCAAATCATGAATGACCACGGTTTTTGCCTGGCGCTCAACAGTTTGCCCCTTCCGCGCTTTTTTATACAAGGGCTGTCCGCCAACCTTCACAGCTGAATACATGGGGGGCACTTGTTCTATTTCGCCTTGAAAGATGGTGAATACTGATCGCACATCATCTTCCGATAATGATTCACAGGACCTTTCTTCAAGCACTGTCCCCCATGCATCTTGCGTATCCGTCTTTTGCCCTAATTGAAGAACCGCAGAATATTCTTTATCCCAATCTAGGAGATATTGGGCGATTTTAGTTCCCTTTCCAATGAGCACTGGCAACACCCCTGTTGCATGCGGGTCCAACGTCCCAGCATGTCCAACCTTTTGAATACCCAAAACTGTTCGAACCCGCTGCACAACATCATGAGAGGTCCATCCATCCGGCTTATTCACAATTAACACTCCATGAGGTCCTTGCGGAAACGGGGAGTTATTAATTTCAGAATGGTCCATACAAGGAGCAAGGAGTGCCATAAGTATCAGTCTTTTTACCTAAGTCGAAGAAAGAGAGGATGAACATTCATCTGATTCATTGCCCTTCTCTTGAGGAAGGGAGTCCAAAATTTTTTCCATCCGGTCAGCATATTCAGCACTGGCATCTCGATAAAACACGATTTCAGGGGTATAGCGTAAATTCAGCCGTCTCCCAATTTCTGACCGAATAAAGCCCACTGCGCTTTTAAGGCCTGGAGCTGTTTGGTTTTCATATTGCTCTGGCGCTAATGTTGAGACATAGACCCGAGCAATTTTGAGATCAGCAGTCATTGTGACATCGGTAACGGTCACAAACTGAACCCGTGGGTCTTTTATTTTTCGAGAAAGAATTTCCGCAACTTCCATCCGGATTTGATCGGCCACCCGCGTCGCCCGACTGATCGTTGACTTTGGCATGATTCCAAATGGGTTAAAGCCTTATAACACTTCAATTTGCGACCGTAAGAGTTCGAGTGAAGGATTCGCTCGTATTTCATTGAGAACGTGATCTAGGGTCTGGTTAACTCTGGTCGTCTCGTTGGCAACGGATGCAATACCCAAAATGGATTTTTGCCAGAGATGATTTTCATCAATTTCAGCAACCGAAATATTGAACCGATTTTGAAGCCGCGTTTTCAAACTGACCAGAATTTTTCGTTTGCTTTTGAGTGATTGGGAATCGGGGAAATGTAGCTCCACGGTACACAACCCAACAATCATTGCCATTCTCTCTACCCAGGATTACACCTACCTTATAATTTGGTCGCCTCTTCCTCTAACACGTAGGCTTCCAACACATCGCCAAGCTTCACATCATTGAAATTTTCAACACCGATTCCGCATTCATAACCTTGTTGAACTTCTTTGGCATCATCTTTAAATCGGCGCAAAGACCCAATTTTCCCTTCGTACACTACCACCTGATC
Source organism: Nitrospirales bacterium (assembly GCA_029261275.1). Lineage (GTDB taxonomy): Bacteria > Nitrospirota > Nitrospiria > Nitrospirales > UBA8639 > Nitrospira_E. Next base: position 12,558 of record JAJDBR010000123.1, on the reverse strand, counting down.
TCGCACGACCCGTACCTTTGTATTGGTACGTGAGATCGTCCCATCTGTGACATAACAACCAGAAATGGTTCCCATCTTTGGAACAGAGAATAATTGCCGGACTTCAGCATGACCCAAGATCCGTTCTTTTATCGTGGGCGCCAATAGCCCTTCCGCGGCGGAACGAACATCATCAAGCACATTATAAATAATGGTATACAGCCGAATTTCTACCCCTTCACGTGCAGCAATATTCGCAGCATTCGAATCTGGCCGAATGTGAAATCCAATAATAATGGCTTTTGACGCAGCGGCTAGCAACACATCTGATTCATTAATTCCACCGACACCGCTATGAATAATCTTCAGTTTTACTGCATCGGTGGAAATCTTTTGCAAGGCATCACCCAGGGCCCCCACCGAACCTTGCGCATCCGCCTTGAGGAGTACGGACAATTCCTTGACTTCACCATCTTGAGCTTCGGCAAACAAATCATCTAAGGTTGGCCGAGACGAAGCTGCCAATCCGACATCTTTTTGCTTTTGCATGCGGTCTTGCGCAATTTCTCTAGCCGCTCGCTCGTCTTTCACGACGATAAGTTGATCCCCAGCCCCTGGAACCCCTAACAGCCCGATGATTTCGACAGGTGTGGAGGGTCCAGCTTCCTTAAGGCGGGCCCCTTTATCGGACGTCAGCCCACGGACTCGTCCACTCACCGCCCCCACAACAAATGACTCACCAACTTTTAAGGTACCCCCCTGAATAAGGACGGTGGCGACAGGTCCGCGTCCTTTATCTAATTTGGCCTCTAGGACCACCCCCCGAGCAGAACATGCCAAGTCGGCTTTCAATTCCATGACTTCCGCCTGAAGCAACAACATATCCAAAAGACTATCTAAGCCTTGACCTTCTTTAGCTGAGACTTCCACGAAAATTGTTTGTCCTCCCCATGATTCTGGGAGCAACCCATATTCAGCCAACCCTTGCTTCACCCGATCAGGATTGGACCCAGGCAAATCAATTTTATTCACGGCCACAATTATCGGGACATTCGCGGCTTGTGCATGGTTCACCGCTTCAATGGTCTGCGGCATCGGTCCATCATCTGCCGCAACCACCAGCACAACGATATCCGTCACTTGTGCTCCGCGAGCTCTCATCCCCGTGAAGGCTTCATGGCCTGGGGTATCTAAGAATGTCACACCTTTTTCGCCGACTTTCACAAACGACGCCCCAATATGCTGAGTAATGCCACCAGCTTCTCGATCTGTCACTTGGGTTTTCCGAATGGCATCCAACAGGGAAGTTTTCCCATGATCTACATGTCCCATGACCGTCACAACTGGGGATCTCGGCTCCAAGCGTTCATCGCCGCGGGGCTCTAAGATATCCTCCAGTAAGGCTTCGCCTACTTTCAATGCGACGGCTTCTACTGTAATGCCATACCCCTCAGCGATAAGAATCCCGGCGTCAAGATCCATTGGTTGATTCAGGGTGGTGACCACATTTAAGTCCATTAATTTTCGAATGATTTCTGTCGGCTTTTGCCCTAGGGTCTCCGCGAAATCTTTGACGGATATTCCAGCCGTCACTTTCATCACCTTTTTCCTTGGCTTGGTCGTTTCACCAACCGATGTCGGCTGGACCTGCCGAGCTCGTTCCTCGCGACGCAATGTAGGCAGAGGACGAAGATCCTGCCACACTGCTGCATCTTCGAATCTAGCGGCAAACATTTCTTCATTTTTTAATCGGGGCCCTTTTTTAGGTTTCTTGGCTTTGTCTTCAGCTTGACTGTCTCGACCGGCAGAAGAGCCTTTTTTATCAGTTTTCGCCTCACCGTGCTTTTCGCTGTCAATTGGTCTTTCCGTAGGAAGAATGCCTTGAGGGAGGACCTCTACACCCGCGGGCATGTTAGATTTCACAGATTCAGGAGTCATCGAATTTTCGACCTCCTGAGAAATCTCAGGAATTGGCACTCCGGAAGTCAGCTCTTCAAGGCCTTGAGTCTCCACGGTCGAAGAACTTTCAATCTCACCACCTTTTGCATTCTCTTCAGTTATGGAACGAAATTCCTCAGCCTCTTCAGCCAACTCTTCTTCCGTTTTTTTCTTTTTGATTAAAATATGCTTTTTCGCAGGTTTCTGAGGTTCGGAAGTCATCAAAGACTCAGATCCTTTCCCGGAAGCAGATGCACCTTTCTTCAGAAGTCGCCCACTAGCTTTTTTCATACCACCCTGTCCTGCCCCACCCTCTGGTGGAGAAAATCCCTTTGGGGCGGCAGTTTTTCCCTGCAAGACATCCATGGCCCATTGGGCTGCATCATCCTCGACAGCATTACTATGCGACGTCACCTGAATGCCCAATCGCACCAGCTCAGGAATCACTAGGCGACTTTCCATTCCAAGTTTCTTCGCTATCTCATGAACTCTCATGCAAATCCTTTACGGATGAGGGAGAATCCTCCGGAACGGGTTCTTCCGTGGTCTCTAATTTAGATTCACCGATGGCTTCCTCGGCAGGCTGTTGGACATTGCCTTCTCCCACCGAAGTGTCCTCAGCCATATTTGCCGTTTCTTCAGCCAACGCCGTCTTAATCTCTTGATCTCGCTCTAATTTTTCTTTTTCATATTCCGTAGAACTAATAATGTCAATTTTCCAACCTGTAAGCTTTGCGGCTAATCGAACATTTTGACCATTTTTCCCAATAGCTAATGACAGTTGCGAATCGGCTACAACCACGAGCGCTGATTTTTTTTGCTCATCAATGCCGACTTTTTCAATGGAGGCCGGGTTCAACGCCTCACCAATAAATACACGCGGATCCTCGGTCCATGGGATGATATCGATTTTTTCTCCACGCAATTCCCGGACGATGGCCTGAACCCGAGACCCCTTCACACCCACGCAGGCTCCAACAGGATCCACGGCTTTATCCCGCGAGGCTACCGAGATTTTTGTTCGATCTCCAGGCTCTCGAACCACGCCCTTAATTTCCACTATTTTTTCTGAAATTTCTGGCACCTCTAACCCAAACAATTTCACCACAAAATGCGGGTGCGCACGGGATAAAATCACCTGCACATCTTTTGGTGTTCGACGAACCTCTAGAAGCAAGGCTCGGACCCGGTCACCTCGGCGGTGGGCCTCACGAGGGATCTGCTCTTGAACAGGCAACAAGGCTTCCGTTTTTCCGATATCCACGAGATAATTCCGCCGTTCCTGACCTAATATGACCCCATGGACTAATTCACCTTCTTTTTTAGAGAACTCGCGTTCAATGGATTCCCATTCTGCTTCTCGAACCTTCTGACAAATCACCTGCTTGGCTGCCTGTGCGGCAATTCGTCCGAAATCATCCATATCAATGAGGGATCCAATTTCATCACCCATTTCGGCTTCATCATCAATTTTCCGAGCTTCCTCCAAGGATATTTCGGTCTTGGCATCAACGACATTCTCGGAGATGGTTTTCTTGCTCACAATGGAAATTTCCCCGGTATCGGTATCAATGTCGACCTGAATATTATCCCCCTGCCCGAACCGCTTTTTAGCCGCAGTTAGCAGTGCGGATTCTAATGCCGCAAGGACTTTTTCTTTTTCAATTCCTTTTTCACGACCAATTTGATCGATCACGGACATCAGTTCGCTTTTCATGATTGTTCCTCGCAACAAACCAAAAGGAGTAGCCCCAAACAGGCTAGGACTGCTAGTTTCATTTATAAGATTATTTAAATGCGACCTCGATCTTCGCTTTCACAATTTCACGCCAAGACACACAATGCTCTAAGACGACCTTACTTCGATCATCGACTAAGTGGAGCCCAACCTCGGTCACAGCCATTAATCGTCCGATAACGACAGCATTCTTCTTCGTATCATTTTGAACAGTGAGGCGAAGCCGTTGACCTTGAACGCGTTGAAAATCTTTCGGTAGCTTGAGCGGTCGATCTAATCCTGGTGAAGATACCTCAAAGCGACAAATAGGGCCTGAAGGTTGGGTCACTTCCCATGTCCGGCGAAGAGACTGGTGAAATTGCTCACAGTCATCAACTCCTAGCCCTCCATCTTTATCAAGCGTTAAACGTACTAACGAATTGGTAGGCTTCCCGGAACATTGTATATCAAGGATTTCGACCCCCAATGCCCGAGCAATGGGATCGCCAACTTGGTGAATGACGTGAATGAGATTCTCAGTTATCAAGGCCACTATTATGCCACTCAAGAGGGAGTAGCCATAGCTATAGACCAAAAAAAAGTGGGCTCACGCCCACTCAAACCAGTAATACCCTAGCACTTTCCCAATTCAAAGGCAATATAGGGAAGAGGGTAGCGCCATCCTTCAATTTCGGCCCTAAATGGAAAGGAGCCAAACATTGGAGAAGACCCCAACATAGGCATAAGCTGGACCCCGTGATAGACTTGTTCTCGAGAGAATATTCGCATTCTGTCGCTTTCCACCAGAGAGGAATTCAGCAAGTGCCCACAATTATTTCTGTGGCTTCAGGAAAAGGCGGAGTTGGGAAAAGCATGGTGGTCAGCAACCTGGGCCTCCTCTTAGCCCAGAAAGGCCAGCGTGTCATTTTAGTCGACATGGATATCGGGGGTGCCAATCTCCATATTCTTTTCGGGATGTTTCATCCTCCCTCAACACTGACTGATTTCTTTACGAATCGGTTAACTAATCTTGAAGATCTGGCGCATCCGTTGGCCAATCCTGCATCTCTCCGGCTCATTCCAGGGACAGGGGAAACCTTAATAACCGCCAATCTTCAACATGCCAAGAAAAAACGGCTGATTCGACACCTCAAAAAACTCGATGCAGATATTATTCTCGTCGATGTTGGAGCTGGAACCAGTTATCACACGCTAGACTTTTTTCTCCTGGCAGATCATTTTTTAGCCGTCGCCACTCCGGATCCCACCTCCGTATTAGATCTTTACCGTTTTATCAAATTGGCTGCTATTCGGAAGGTGCTCAGCGCCTTCTTGGCCCGTGATCCTATTGCTGACGCCCTTCTCAGCAAAGATTTCCACAGTGTCACAGAGGTCTTGGAAGCCGTTGGACGTACAAGTGAATCGGGGGTAACCTTGGCGCAACAAGCTTTGCGGGGGTTCCAACCAGCATTAATTTTAAATCGAATGACCCTCAAATCCCGTATTAACACGCTCCATTTGCAGAACTTGCTGAAACAATATGTCGGCGCGAACTTGTCCGTCCTAGGAAATATTCCCGAAGATTCTCAAGTCCAACAGTCGATTTTGAAATATTTGCCGGTTGTGGAACTCTCCCCAAAAGCTCCAGCAGCCCTGGCCTTCGAGGAGATAGCAAAGAATGTGTTAAAACTGGTCAGGGGTGGGAAAGAAACAAAAAACCCCCTTGAGGAGCCTAGAAAGATTCGGGCCTAGGACAAAGCGAAAACGCACAACTCTACATATACAATTTCAGGGGGAGCCTGAAGGGAGCAAATTCCGAATGGCATTGGATAACGACTTGAGGGTCATGGATACACTTTCTAATTCTGCTCCTTTCTTTTGCAATTCCGATTGCATGGTTGACACTTTACCCACCAACCGATCTCGCTCTTTGGAAACCTGCGCAAAATCCTTCAACGATTCCTCTAACTGATTCACTTTTTTCTCCAAACCACTACAAGTTTTCTGAGCTGACTCGGATTCGCCTTTCACCGTCCCTAATTCCTTCGTCAACGAATCGACCATGCTTTCAGCAGATTGCAAATTCCGCTGAGCATCCGTGCGATCTTCCTCGCTTTCTAAAAATCGTTGATTGAGCTGACCAATGACCCCTGCCCATTCTCGAGCCACTCCACCGAGTGACTTCGGAACTTCCGCCAGAGAAGGCTCGTTGCCGAGCCGTCCAACCACCTGCTGAACCCAATCAATAAACATCGTGGCTTCACGAAAATTGACATCCGCGGTCGCAGCAGACTCATCCAATGAAGGAGAGGCCTCTGCGCTTGGATATGGACTTGAAGACGGCGGAAGTGATGATGCCCCAGAAGCGGCTTTCGACGGATTTTCCACTAAAGATCCCAAATGAAATTGCTGCAATAAGACCGCAACGCAATGCCGACAAAAAGGCTGTTCCGTGGACGGGCAAGAACACTTCGTCGACAAAGTCCCTCCACGCAACTTAATCGTCTGCGCATACACACCATACGTCCCATTGACCTCAGCCACGACTTGCGTGCCATTAGCCTCTACAATATTCACTCGTTTATCTGAAAAATATCGGTTGCCGATTTTAAAAACCTGGCCCCCAACCACAGATTCCACCATAGCTGGGTCCAATTGGCTTAATTCTTGGGCAGAGCAGGAAATCCGATTTCTCATTTCACCCTCACATCATTAAAATTTTGCAAGAAATACTTAAGGAATGTGGCCCTCATAGCAAAACCCATAAATTTAATCTTACAGGAAATTTTACCGAGAATGAACGCAAGATCCAACCACCTGGCCATAATTTTATCCTAGCCCCAAATAACGATGCCTCAAATACATGAGTTCACCCCGATAGGCCCAGCAACGGCACCACCTTTTTTGGAAGGTCTTCTAGCAGATGCCCCAGAAACCCTTCCTATTCTTCGACAAAGCTGCCTTCAAGTTTTAAATCTTACCCAGGACAAACGCTCTAGCGCCAGCGACATTGGAGACATCATCAACCGCGATCAAGCCATGATGGCCAACATCGTCAAAATCGCTAACAGCCCAGCCTATTACACGCGTGTCCCAGTCAAAACCTCTACCCATGCGGTTGCCCTCATAGGATTTGATGTTATTCAAGGCATGGTTGTCGTCGCCCAACTGATTGAACAAGCTAACAGGTTCGGCGCCAAAACATCCTGCCTCAAACATCTCCTCGCCAGAGCACTCGTAGCCGGAACGCAAGCCCAAGAGATTGGCAAGATCCTCCATTTTGCTGAACCAGGATATTTATTTACCAATGCCATGCTGTATTCGCTTGGAGACCTTATTCTAGCCCTTTGCCGACCGGAAGTCGCTGAACAATTGGAAACGTTACGGCTATCAGATCCAACTAAAGTTCCCAAGGCGGAATTGGCTCTTCTCGGACGACCATTGTCGACGATTGCAGCCGCCATGGCTAAACACTGGCATTTGCCCACCAGCCTGATTCAACTTTTAGAGAAAAAACCCGTCTGGTCCAAAATCCGCCCTGATAATGATCAGCAAATTATGGAGGGGATTGTTCGGGCAGCGAATGAACTCAGTTATTGTCTTCTCAACCCTTCGGGGGAAGGGCAAGAAAAGGTCTTCCAAACGCTCATGCAACAATTTCTCCCTTCCGTTTCACTCTCCTTTACTCAATTGGAGCAAGTGGTTACCAACGCTTTCATGCAAGCCTCTGAAATGGCCTCCGCCATAGACATTCAGCACCAACACTTCATTCCAGCTATCCTTTCAGAACACACCCCCATCCACAACCAACAATTAGAGAAACTCACCGTCGCCGTTCAGAAGACTATGCATTCTGACGAAATACAGGATCAACAAGAAGGCGCATCTCCTCAGATGCCAGCAAACGTTCAACTGAACCGTTCATCGATTTCAAGCTCAGACAACCCGTTATTGGATTACGCACTCGCAGTAACAAAGGTCCCTGAACCTTCTAAACTCCTAACCCTTGCCACTCATACCCTCTTTGTCTCCTGTGGTTTCGAGCAAGTACTCCTGGCATTTACTATTCCAGGGAAAGAAAAACTAGAGGCAAAAATTTGTTATGGGGCAGAGTCAGAAAGCATTCAAGGGGCCTTTCATTGCCCCCTCACAAAAGGAAATTTCTGGCACCGCCTCCTTCATCAATATCATCCTCTCCAATTCCTCTCAATAAGGGATGAAGACAGAACCAACGAAACCCCATCAGATTTCCTAGAGCTCTGGGGCAACGGCCCAGGATTAGTCGGTTCGCTATACACTCCCACTAAACCCATAGGGTTAATATTGGCCAACCAAGGGTCCACCGGCAAACCATTGACAGATACCGATTTTGCGGCCTTTTCGTTAATCCTCTCCCAAACCAACGCCAGCCTCGCCAGGCTCGCCCAATCCCATTAATATGAAGGTTTCATACAAGGGCCAGATATGATTGATATTCCCTACCCACCAAGGAATGCGAAATTCCTCAGTGCATTCGTCAATATTATTTCGAGTCTGACCCCTATTAAAAACGTCGAATAATACGACAGGAAAATCTGGTGAGCCGCGTGCGGCTCGAACGCACGACCCTCGCCTTAAAAGGGCAACTCGGGGGGATAACGACTAACTGTGACACAGGATGATGAACAGCCATTACACCCTTGACTGAACTAGCGTTTGGTCATTTTTTATTGTGATGAATGACGAGGTAGGCAGATGCTTGACCGTGACTAAAACCGTGACTGAACCGTGACCAAAACCGTGATCACATAAATTCTAACGGGTCCCCTTTTATGGATTCAGTTTGGGCAGGGGCAGGGGGTAAAATGTGGCCACGGTAACGTGGACCTTCCCCACGAAACCGTTTCAAAATAAAGGCACCTGGCAGGACAATGGATCACACGCCTCTCACGGTGAAAGGATGTGCGCAATGAAACCTGTGGAAGGACCAAAACACCAAAAGACGACCCCGCCGACTCCCGGGATACGGAGACGCCCGCCTCCACGACCGGCAACCTGGGATCAGTCCAAGGCCGTCGCGTTAGCAAAGAAGGGCGTCAGTCAGAAGGATATTGCATCGGTGGTCGGGGTGTCGCGCCACACGGTTCAAGCGTACTTGCACCGTATCCTCCCGGAAATGGCCGCGCTCTCGACATTTCAGGAGCGTCTCGGCAACTCGTTGGCGTTGACCTTGGCGAAGGTCATCGACTTAGAAGATAAGGTGTTAGATGCCCTGAATGATGAGCAGGTGCTCGCCACATTAACCCCAGCGGAAAAGGAACGGTTGTTGGGGCGCCTGACGATTGCCAAGGGCGTGGCGTATGATAAGTGGCGTCTCCAAACCGGCAAGTCCACAGCCAACTCTAGCCACTTAATACAGCTCTCGCAGGTACACGATGGGATCGACTATTCGACTGTATCTCGTGGCATTACGCGGGAGACTACGTAACAATAATCATGGTGGTGTTCGAAGCCGTTGGAATCGTTGAAGACGGTACTTTACCTATTGTCCCTTATGCGACATGCCGTACCAATGAAGGGATGGCCTGATGAGAGACGGTGGCAGCAATTCACGGGTCCCTTTTTAGGATGTCAAATGTCTGACCCCCGGGGGGGAAGTTTTTGGTGCCCTAACGTGTACCCTCCGCACACAACCCTCTCCAAACAAAAGGTCTCGTTGAAGCCTCGGCGGCCCTTCCTTCCCCATCGCGAGATTTTATTGAAGATTTTTTGGAGAGTTGCCTCGTTCAACCCTCAAGGTTCTTCCCCAGATGGCAAGCCTCACGCCCGCTGGGGTTTCTCCCTCAGGGGTGGTGGTGGTGCGAGCCTTGTCCTCTCCCCCGCTTCCGAGAGATGCCGAGACGAGCCCCCGTTCCTGCTCCAGTGCCCGCCTCCCCCAGGCCCCTGAAGCACAAGGAGCCCTCCGGTCCTCCGTCCATGCTGACTTTTGGTCGGACGGGGGAGTAGCATAACCCATCATGGGCAAGGCGACGCGCCCGCTTCCGTCGTTCGCCACTCATTCATGACGACGATTCATACAGGAGGGCCATCATATGCGACCCCAGATCCCCCGCTTCATCCAGACCACCGCCGTGCTGAGTGTGCTCGTGCTCATCGGCCTGCACCTGCCGCTCCAGGCCGAACCCCCCAAGATTGCGCCGCCACGGTTGGACGTGCGTGTGAGTGGTAATGGCCTGACGGCTAGCAGTAGCAGTGCCAGCCTCATGCTCCAGGTGGCCGGGCCGAACGACTTTCAGGTGAAACAGCACAGCAAAGACGGCTCCCTCAACTGGTTCAACCCCGGCACGCTCATTGATGGCCACTATCGCTACGATGTCTATGCCACCCCCAACGTTCAGCGTCAGGACCTCACCAAGGCGGAGCTGGAAGCCATCCCGACGACGCGACAGAGTGGCCGCTTTCGGGTCGAGCAGGGGCGGTTGCTGGTGGAGCCTGATCCCGCGGCGCAGCGGAGTGGCCTCCCGGGTCTTAGCACCCTGTGGGCCGCAGTCTGGGATCAGCTCATTCCTTCGGCGGCCGCCGCGGACCTCACGATTACGGATGTTGAACCAGTTTTGATCTGGGACGACACCAGTGACGGCGATACTTTTGACTGGCTTGTCTTCGCCGACAACAACAGCGGGACCAGCGATGATGTTTGGCAGTTGCTTGACTCCACCGACGGGACTGACACCGCTCCACTGACTATCTTCGGGGGGGATAACCACCGCTCGCTGCATGTCGATGCGTTAGGTGACATCCGTCTGGCCAACAGCGCCATCTTCATCGACCGCAGTCTCGGCCACCTCAACATTGGCTCGACCACCGAGACGTGCTGCGAATTGTTTGTGACGGGGGATAGTATTGCGCAACTCGGCCTCAGAAGCACGAGTGCTGGCGCGTCAACCTGGCAACTCAAGGCCAACAGTGCCGCGTTTTTTGTGAGCGAAAACACTGGCGGGGCCATTTTCCTGATTTCCAAGGGGGCACCCGACTCAAGTCTGCGGATTAAGGACACCGGCCACATTGGCCTGGGAACGTTATTCCCGTCAGAAAAGCTCCACGTGTACAATGGCAATTTGCGCATCGAGCAAATCGGCGCGGACAACCACGCCACCTTGAACTTCGTGGCCAATGGCAACACTTGGGAGATCAAGAACAATAAGGACACGGGGCGGCTGACCTTTTTCTCTCCTGGCGGCGGGGCCACCACCGCGTCCTTTAAGTTTGATCGCGCCGCGACGGAGAATCTCTTCCGGGTGGGGGTGTTGGGCTCGAGTACGGTGGATATCAACGGGGACCTCGTGGTGACGGGCACCTTGAGTAATCCCGATTATGTCTTTACGCCCGAGTACGCGCTGGAATCAATCGACGACCATGCGGCGTATATGTGGGAGAACAAACATCTCCCCGCCGTGGGGGCAGGCCAGGTCAATGCGCAGGGGAAGCCGATGGTGAACGTGGCCACCCGCAGTCAGGGGATGTTGGAAGAACTGGAAAAAGCCCATATTTATATTGAGCAGTTGCATGGTGAGACGGAAGCCTTGAAAGGTGAAGTGACCGCGCTGAAGGAGAAGGTTACCGAGATGGAGACCCTCAAGGCCATGATGCAGCAACTGATGGTGCGAGACCAAAGCGCCCCATCCGAAGGTTAGTTCCCCACACGCGAGCCCGCGCGACCATGACAGCAAAAGAGCGGAGCCGACTTAACGACCTCTGGTATTCTCTCCTAGGGGTCGTGATGTTTCGCGCTCTTGCCTATAAACAACGGTCCCGGAACATGACGAGACCCCCTTCCCTTCCTCTAATGCAACCCTTTCGAGGGCCTCTGCCTGAGGCCGGGCCTTTGCCTGCCCTGCGGCCCTGATGACTTTTGGTCGGGCGTGGGCGTAGCATAGCCCATCATGGGCCAGGCGACGTGCCCGCTTTGGTTGTTCGCCATACCGTCGTCATGACCATTCATATAGGAGGGCCATCATATGCGACCCCAGATCCCGAGCTTCATCCAAACCACCGCGGTGCTGAGTGTGCTGGTGCTCATCGGGCTGCACCTGCCGCTCCAAGCGGAACCCCCCAAGATCGCCCAGGGGCAACTCCAAGTGGAGGCCGATCCCTTAGCACAAACCAGTGTCCTTCCGAATCTCGACACCCTGTGGGCGGCCCTCTGGGAACAGCTCATCTCCTCGGCAGCGGCAGCGGACCTCACAATTACGGATGGTTCCCCACAATTGATCTTTGACGACACCGAGGACGGCGATGACAGAGACTGGATTATCCTAGGCGAGAACGCTAGCGGGACCAGCACTGATATCTGGCAATTGGCTGACTTAACCCACCCCCAGGGAAGCGCTCCACTGAACATCTTCGGGGGGCCTAACAACAACAACTCGCTGTTTATCGATAGTTCAGGCGACCTCAGTCTCGCCCAGAGCGCGGTCTACATCGACCGCAGTACCGGCCATGTCAACATCGGTTCGACCACCGAGACCTGCTGCGAACTGTTTCTGACGGGGGATAGCCATGCGGAACTCGGCTTCAGAAGTACCGATGCTGGAGCCTCGACCTGGGAATTCGAAGTGGGCGCGTTTGCGTTTACTCTTCGGGAAAACAATGCCAACAGTATATTCATCATAGATAATGGAGCCCCTGGCAACAGTCTGCGAATTAATCCACTCGGCCACATTGGCATGGGGACGGGGTCCCCGAAGGATAAACTCCATGTGCGCAACGGCAATTTGCGCATCGAGCAAACGGGCGCCACCGAGCACGCCCTCTTGAACTTCGTGGCCAACGGCACCACCTGGGAGATCAAACAAAATAAAGACACCAATCGGCTGACCTTCTTCTCCCCTGGGGGTGGGGCCATCACCTCTCCTTTCAAGTTTGACCGCCAAGCCACAGAGAAT
>JAJDBR010000122.1 GCA_029261275.1 Nitrospirales bacterium | reverse complement strand
AGATTTTTTAGACCAAGGCGAAGGCAAAGAAGAAGACAAGATTGCCGCTTGGAATTTGTTTCAACAAGCGTATGAGCTCCAAATGAAAGGGCAATTGGAAGAAGCCGTTGAAGTCTATAAGCAATCCATCGACACGCACCCAACGGCAGAAGCCTATACGTTCTTAGGTTGGACCTACAGTTTTATGGGACAACTGAATGAAGCCATTGAAGAATGCCATCACGCCATTCAAGAAGACCCTGATTTTGGAAATCCCTATAACGACATCGGCGTCTACCTGATCGAACTGAATCAATTAGAAGAGGCCATTCCCTGGCTAGAAAAAGCCATGAACGCCAAGCGCTACGAAAACCCAAATTTCCCTCACATGAATCTTGGTCGAGTGTACGAGCAACAAGGAGAATGGGACCAAGCAGTCGAGTCCTATAAAAAATCTTTGGCCTTAAATCCAGAATATAAGGCTGCTAAACAAGCACTCATGCGCATTCTCACGTTAATGAATTAAGGGCACCTTTAAAACCCGACGGTTATGAAAAATTTGGGTCTACAACTTACTGAAAACATTGGATGGGCATATTTGAAATTGGGGTTTTTAGTGATGCCCTTAATCCTCTCATAGAAAGCTATTGTTATATGGACGAGACGAAAACTATTCTTGTGGCCGTCAGTGATATTTTTTTCTACACGAAAATTCGTGATGCGTTTAAGCCGGCAGGCTATAAGCTTGAGCGACTCCGCAACTCCGAGGATTGGCAAGAAAAAGCCCTTCAAAGTCAGCCCGTAGGCGTGATCGCTAATATGAATGACGACCGATTGAATACTCCTGGCATCCTGAAAGCCATCAAAACCTCGCCCCAAACCCAATCCCTTCCCATCCTGGCCTTTGCCAATCACGAAGAAGTTGGGTCATGGAAGTTGGCAAAGGAGCTTGGGATTGAAAAAGTCGTCTCCCGCAATGAGTTCTCTGCACGAACCCTGGCACTATTTGAAGAAATCACATCGTCGGGAGCGTCATGAATACTCTGCCTCTTCACGAACAACATCAAGCCCTAGGAGGCACCTTTCAATCTTATGGAGATTGGGAAATTCCCGCTCATTATGGGAACCCTCAATCCGAATATGAAGCTCAGCACAGTAGCGCTGGCCTCGCAGACTTATCATCTCGAGGAAGCGTGATTGTGAGAGGGGATGATCGGATCACGTGGCTACAAAGCATTATCAGTCAGGACATTCTGCCGCTCCAACCCGGACAAGGCCGCTATTCGGCATTCATGGACCATAAAGGGAAAATGCTGTCCTACTTTCGAGTGTTGATTCGTCAGGAGGAAGTCGTCATTGAAGATGTTGGTGAAGTTGGTGAACAAACGTTTTCCGCTCTTCGTAAATTTCTGCTCTATGGTACGAAAGCTAAAATGACAAAAAGCATCGAGAGCCAGGGGATCCTTCTTCTCAGCGGACCAAAAGCGGCAGGCATTCTAAAAATAGCATTGGGACTAGATGTAGAGAATTTGTCTTCGCTCCAATCTCTTGAATTTTCTTTTGAAGGGACAAATGGATTTCTCACTCGGACTGAAGAAACGGGGATGCCCGATTTCGAACTCTTCGTCCCTCTTGAAGGACTGGCTTCTGTGTGGACACATTTGATGAAGGCAGGAGAGCCTGAAGGCATCAAAGCAATTGGGAGAGCCACACTTGAAACGACACGAATCGAAGCAGGATTAACTCGATTAGGTCCAGACATCAATGACCGAATTGTTCCTCCCGAAGCTAACTTAGAAGGAATCGCCTTCAGCCTGTCAAAGGGATGTTACCCCGGGCAGGAAGTCGTCGCACGGATGGACACGTATGGATCAGTCAAGCGAAGGCTAGTTGGCTTAGTGATCGAAGGAACAGAACATGATATCCCAGAAGTTGGGGCAAAACTCTTTTCAGGAACACGAGAAGTGGGATGGATCTCAAGCTCGACCTTCTCTCCCCTCCTGCAAAAACCCATTGCCTTAGGGTTTCCGTTGCGAGATTTCACCAAACCAGAAACGCAACTGGAAATTGAGGCTCTAAATAGACGATTTCCCGCTCGCGTCTCGTCGCTGCCATTCAATTTCTAATCATATTAAGGAATTCAAAAAAAGACGTGTGCTCATAGCGGACATATAGAGCTCGGTCTCTGCTCACTCTAACCTACAATTCCTTCTCTCCCCTCATGACGCAGATCTGCCACTTAGAGGTAGACCAAATAAATCTACGGATCAGTTCCCGAACCCTCGCTCTCCTTAGCGCATTTCCCCAGGCCACACTTCCCAATAGAGAGAAATCCTGGCCAAATCCTTGGCCAAAATCCCAATCAGACCCTACTCTAAGGTTGTACTCCCACAGTAGGTTGGAGATTGATCTCTCAATGAGGTCTTTGGTACTTTCCTGTCCAGTCAAAAAGGCTGTTTAAATTCCTATTCTCCCTGACGATAGGCTCGTGACGTCCCCGGAGAACAGTATAACGACCTTCCAAAGTACTAAGAGAAATTCGTGAGGCGTGACTACCGCGAGTCTAAGCAACAGCGGGATGCGTAGGGAGTCATTAAACGTTTTCCCCGACGCGTCAGTATTAGCGTCGGATTAGGTACTGCGGTGGTAGCGGACCAAGGAAAAAAGAAGGTTCGAGGTGTAAGGAACCGGTAGTCCGTCGGTAGCGCAACGAGAACGCCATCAATCCGTTCACAGTCACAAGTGATAGCGCAACGGCTTCAACAAAAAGCGAAGGTGCCTGAATGGCCTCTGCGTCATACATATGTTGGCCGCCACCACGTGTATTTGCGTCGCGGATCAATCAAAGCTAGAACGTCTATGGTGGTAACGATTGAATCCCATTCACCACCTGTTTTCCGCCCGGCAACGAACAGCTCGTGGCTTCCATTGAACGCAATTAGAGCGCCGAGAATCGAGGCGATGCCGAACCAGAAAACCTTGCGTCGAGTTAAGAACGGTATCGCGATATTAGGCGTGTCTGCGGATTGTTGTTTCGGCGATATGCATGGTATTTTAGATAGGGATAAAATTTGGGCATCCGTTTCATCGCTAGGTAATACCAGGATTAATTAGATTGTTTGCTGGCAAAGCGTACCTGACTCACGAAACCCTGTTCGCACTTGCACATCGAGGAGGATTGCCCTGAAATACAACGTCCCATTGCTGAGACAGTCTGTAAGCCCAATTTGCTATGTCGTGTGCGCTGCCATGATTCAGAAGTATTGGCAGCACACTGCTGGCCATGCCTTCAATACTCCACTTCTCACAGGCGGTTTCGACCCGGTGAACTCGTGCATTGCGGCGGCGTCCGTTCAGGGGCTCTACACTCAACGGCTGGAAAGAGCAGGCTTCGCACTGATTCGCAAACCATCCCAACCGCTCAACAAACCACGAGTCCAAACACTGCTTCTCCAAAGGGGCCCGTTGTTGTTCAATCACTTTGTAGCAAATTTCAACTACGGCACACTACGCGGAGGGAAGCGGCCAGCCAATGCGAGTGGAATTCATGCCGTCGTTATTACTGGAATCGTTGGCGATAATGCTTTATTCAATAACCCATGGGGCGACAAAAACGTAGCGATTCCTGTCAGCGATTTACTGGCATCGATAGATCAGTCGTATTCCCATCCTTACAACGCCCTGTTTTACGCAGTCGCCTCGCCAGAGCCGCAAAACATCCTCGGCTAACGAGTTGGAGCTGTTGATTCTTCAATGTCGTTTTCTTTTGAAGGGGCAGCAGGTTTTATTGCCAAAACCGAAGAAACAGGCATGAACGACTTTGAACTATTTGTCCCTCTTGAAGCGCTCCCATCTCTATGGGCACATCTGTTAAAGACGGGAGAGCCTGAAGGACTCAAGGCCGTTGGAAGAACCACACTTGAAACGGCACGCATTGAAGCTGGGTTGCCCAGACTCGGTCCGGATATCAACGACCGGATTGTCCCTCCAGAAGCCAATCTGGAAGGCATCGCCTTTAGCCTCTCAAAGGGGTGTTATCCCGGACAAGAAGTGGTTGCAAGGATGGATACCTACGGATCAATCAAACGGAGGCTGGTAGGTTTAGTGGTCGAGGGAACAGAAAAGGATCTTCCTGAAATTGGCGCTAAACTCTTTTCCGGAACACGAGAAGTCGGATGGGTCTCAAGTTCGACCTTCTCGCCACTCTTGCAGAAACCTATCGCCTTAGGTTTTCCGTTACGAGATTTTACCTCACCAGGCACTCAACTAGAGGCACAAACCCAAGGCCATACGTTTTCCGCTGCTGTCAGTGCCTTGCCCTTCACCAAACCTCAATAGGAACTGGCTTCTAGAGATCAAGCAGGAACCTGATTTCCTAAATTTTCATTTAGGAAGCGCGTTCAGGATGTCGGCCTTGAGAAATCTTATCGGCAATGGCCAAAACCGTCTCCCGCTGATCGTCGCTCAGTGCCAATAAGATATGGGCTTCGTCTCCATGCATGAGTCGTAGACTCAGAAACATGTCCTGGGTACGATTTTCTTTATTGTCCCATGTCCCATCAATAAGTTGGATTTTGTCCAGATCACAACAGGAAAACACATCATACCGAAAATAGGAATCACCAATGACCATATCGAACACGACATCCCCACTGGTCATGACAATGATATTAAAGCGGCCCTGATCTTCATAGCCTTCCGGAAGGAAT
>JAJDBR010000121.1 GCA_029261275.1 Nitrospirales bacterium | reverse complement strand
AAACTTGGCGACGGCTACGCGGATTCAAGGAGTTGCCCAAAGTCATCGCAGGCATCAAATTTACTGATGGCATTGAACAGACAACCACGGACTCAGTCGCCGCGTGAACAACGTTTCAGACACTACATTTGACTATAACTCCCATCTATTACACACTCTAGAAGGGATCCATCTGCATTGACCTGGTTAGGGTTTATGATTCCCTTCAGTTCAGCAACTATTAGGATTTCCGTAAAGTAGTTTTCCAAATCATTTAACTCGGTGGTATCAATTTATTAGACTGCGTTATCTCGGAAATTCATAGCCGAGCTGATCGAAAAGGTCTGCGCAACGTTTCAAGGCAAGATTAATTTCACTATCCATTAATGTTTTATACCCCCTACCCACACTATCTTCGTGAATCCGCTCTGAAGATTCAATCTTTGGATCTTCTAGTCCTGCCTGGTGTTTTTTTGTTTGGAAGTCCAGAATGCCTTCTTCAAATTCCTCGCCGGTAAAGTTCATCAACTTATTCAGCCATATGCGAGGAGATTGGACAAGATCTTCATAGCGAAGCCTGAAACTTTGTGACGGATAAATTTCTTCGAAGGCAATGCCCGCTTCAACGAAAGTTCGATAGACTTGTATCTTTTCACTGTAAGGTTGAGGAACCGTCAGCGAAAAATTGGCTTCTTTGAGTGAAGCCAAAGTATCAAGAGGATGGCGCACGCAATGGACGAAATAGAATTGGCCTTTCAAAATGAACGACCACTGACGCATATACAAAACATTCTCAGGGTTTTTATCTGCCCACCTTGCTTTTTTCTGTTTTTGTGCCGCGATTATATGTGCTTCAAGAAAAACGCTTCCAAAGAGGTTCAACAGCCTTTCCTCTTCTATTTCAAGGTGGCGGATTGTTGTAAAGAAACGCAGATGTTTTAGAGGGTCATGGCGGTAGTCTCCGTAAAAGTCTCTGAAAAATGTAACTTCAGGTCCGCAATGAATTCGGCTATGGGAGTTGAGTAATCGACGTAAGAGGCTTGTTCCTGATCTATAGCATCCTCCAATAATGATGGGCCAAGATGTCCGATCACTCATTTGCGGTAGTATCGTTTCAGTCAACTTCGTCTCCGATTTCCTGCTCATCATTTCTGCTGTGGCTTCGAAAATCTACCTTTCTTCCATTAAATTCTGCACTTTTTTAATCGTATTAAATCTTAATAATTGAATTTATTCGATTAAACGTTGGAACGCTAGAAACTAACCAATAGGTTTTCGTTTAAGTTTGTACTCCAATTGCAATGAAAAAATACAGCAGCATGATAAGTTTCAGGTAAATTTTGAGACAGGACTATAATTTCAGGATAAATTGGTGATTCCATAAGTAAGGCCATAATTTATTCGCTAAAAAATTTTCTACGGATGCGGTCTTGGATACACCTATTAATAAACTATTCTTATAACTTTCCATCTACTCCTCTCCAAATTTATACACAAAATACTCAACCTCCTTCTTGTATTTTTCCACAACGATTTTTAGTATCATCAGTGATGCTTCTAGGGCGAAAAAAATATTTAATAACTGATAGTGGTATGATTGAAATCTCCGCCCCAATCTTATTCTAAATTTTCCTTAACAATCTTCTTTAGCCCATGAGAATCCTTTATTTCCGTGGAACTGGTTTTGGGATTTTTACAAGAATGTACTTGTGCTCGTGGCTTGTCATATTCTCAAATTCTATCTATGGGTAAAGACTTGAATTTTGCTTGCCTTCAACTTTTCAATAAGATCTATCTTTTCAATTTCCTTTTCTTCGTGTGGAAAAAACCGAGTATGCCATTCTATATGGATCTCGGCAATGTTTCCTAAGTAAGCAGATGATAGTATCCTGGGAATTACTTTAAACTCCTCTCCCTCAATATCGCATTTAATAAATATCTCCACATTGTTCCCGTCTTTCTGAACAATCTTATGCAAGATTTCCTCTACATCTCGTGTCTTTACTTTTTTTTGGATTGATTTTAAGTCATTTTTAAATCTGTTATCGCGCCTTTTGGAAATGCTTGATCCGCCGAAATCGCTTCTTATTTCTTGTGATGAATTCTGCCAGGACTTCCCCGCCACAATACAATCCATCATGGCAAATCCCGTAATGTTCGAAATGGCAACACATTCAAAGGAAAAATTAGCATACCTTGCTTGAATATTCTTCTCCCTGCATATCTGCACCGCATCCTTATAAACATATGGATTCGGCTCAAAGCAATGAATTGACCAAGTCTCGTCCATCTCCAGGCGTCTAGTAAATTCATTCAGGCCTTGAAAGCGGTTTGTTCCAAGGTCTAAAAAATGCTTCATTGCCTATCCTTTAAATTCCATACCTCGTAACCGAGGTGCTCAGAGTTATATATGGAAGTAGTGCATGGAAAGAGTTGAAAAGACGCGGCGTCTTAGATTGGAAGAGGTGAGGCATTGAAAATGCCATTTCCATGCCCTACCGATAGTGTGTACTATTTAGCATGGTGACCAGAGGAGCTGCTGCAATTGAAGCGAAGGAAGCTAGTCCGGAGAAATATTAGCCTATAATATTTCCCCATGCCCATAGGCGACGGAATTTCCGAGAACGTTGAAGTATTCAGTTGCCGTCATCTTCGTCGCCCAGCTAGTTCTTTTGTGCAGCACTCCTCATTTTACTCAGAACCAGGCGTTCCTTTGACATAAAATGTGCGGCTAATGATCTCGGAAAGCCAATCAACCTCTGCCTGTCTCGTACAGAAACTTAACCATTTTCGTAATTCAGTGGGTTTCATCGCAAACGTAGGGGGGGCGGTACGTTGCATAGATCCCGCATAGCCTTGTATCGTAACGATCAATGACTGCTATGCAAAGGTGCATTGGCTTTTTTTGTTTATGAATTACCTGCCATAGCGATAGCGTTGGTCTGGAAGAATTCCTTGAGTTTAGTGTCGGACACGAGCAATCCGTTTTCGATACCTTGTTGAAGTTGAACATCGGACCAGACTTGATTGGCATAATACTCATCCAGGGTACCATTTTTCCATTTTTGATAAAGCATTCGCCAAGTAGCGCCAATGCTAGGATGTAAGTCGGTATTCCTTTCGTATGCCGCACCGCCCTTTATGATCTTGTTCTCAAACTGGGCGTAGGATCTGATTGGAAAATGCAAGACTTCGATTGAATTTTCGGTCGAAACAGCTAATCCAACAGGCCATGAAATGCTGTGGTTCCCTTGGTCGACTTTGATATTCTCAATGCCGCGAT
>JAJDBR010000013.1 GCA_029261275.1 Nitrospirales bacterium | reverse complement strand
GCCAAGATTTTTATCATTCCTTATTGGCTGCCTTTACTGAAGATGAGGTGGCTGCTCACTTGGCCGAACTGAATCTCAGTCGGTTATTTGTCGACGTACCAGATGATCGACATTGGGTGGTCTATGGGCAGGTATTTTAACTG
This sequence comes from Nitrospirales bacterium, assembly GCA_029261275.1. Classification (GTDB taxonomy): domain Bacteria; phylum Nitrospirota; class Nitrospiria; order Nitrospirales; family UBA8639; genus Nitrospira_E. The sequence continues at coordinate 3,583 of JAJDBR010000013.1, read as the reverse complement.
AGCATGATCTTGACGGTCTGTGGGCCTAAGTTTTAGAGTGCAGCCTCGGTTGGGGGATCGTCTAGGGGCAAGACATTAGATTTTGGTTCTAAGAACCCAGGTTCGATTCCTGGTCCCCCAGCCAATATCTATAGGTGTTTTCGTCGTTTCCACAAATTGTGAAAATTCTGTGGAGACTTTACGGAGACTCTTTTAATGATCCTCGTTCTCTCCATTTCTCACCTATCAATGGAGGAGGATCATTATGAAAACCAAGCCTGCGCCAGAAGATAGACTCCATTCTCTAGAACTTCGCCTCCAAGAACTCATTGAAGGCCTCGTGGGGCTCAAACGAGAGCAAACCAATAGAAAGCACCGATGGGACGAGGATGAGGATGAACTTGAGAAACGGAAGCGGGTACTGCTGCATAACATTGATGCCCTTGAGAACGAAATCGACTGGACGCGCTTTGCATTATCTGAGGTGCCGACCCTCACTAAACGGCGGTTCTCCAATGGCCGTTTGAAATTGGTAAAGTGAAATTCGTCTCTCTCGGTTTCCACTCTCATAATTACAACGGCATTTCCCCATGGCCGCTGGTGCTGAACAGCGCACAATGAAGGATTTGGTTTTGGAGTTGACCGAGGGAAAGATTCAGGATTTGGAAAAGAAGGGGCTGTTGCCGAGGGAGAAGTAAGTTTTACCTGATTGGGTATTAATCTCGACCAGATTAATCCACAACTCGTCATTGGGAGGGTACGGAAATGAAATACTTAGGGATTGTCGTCATTCTTCTCGTCTTAACGGGTTGCCCCTACCGACTGTTGACCATACAGGACGAGACGGTCCCTCAACGCCAGGGGCATGCGCTGTCAATGCAGGAGGTGAAAGCCGCCATCCTACGCAGCAAAGGTGACCCCAAGGTTTTCTATTACATGCAGGATGTCGAACCAGGATTAATCCGTTGCGAATTGAACTTTAAGACAGAACATAAGGCGTGGGTCGATATTCCGTACACCGCCGAACGCTATAGCATTCTCTATAAAGACAGTGAAAACCTCAGATACCAGCCACCTTCCCAACCGGATCCAGAGAACATTTCGGGATTCGCTGATAAGTTAGAAACCATTTCCGGACACTATAATAATTGGATTCAGGCACTCAACCAATCCATTCAACAGGAGTTACGACATCAACACGAATTGCGTAAAATCCCATCAGATGCCGATGCAACGGGCGATACTCAAGACCGCCTACGACACCTTGAAACCCTCAGAGAGTCCAACCTCATCACTGAGGAGGAATTCCAAGCTCAACGCGCGCGCATTCTCAACGCTCTATAGTGGCTCACCTGGGGTGTTTCGGAAGGTGAAAGATTTACTTCACACCACGGGTTCTGTCGCAAATAGCGTTTTGGAGAGGGAAAATGGAGAATGTTTCTGTGTTTCTTCGACGAAAATTAGCTATTTTGTTGGGGTTTTCAAATATGGGACGGGATGCAAAGCCATATGATTTATCACCATTTCGCTATTTGCGACAGAACCGATAAGAGACCTTGCCCGTGTGTTCCGTGATAGGTGCAGTTTTTGAATTTCCTCTGCACTCGCCTGTCGAATGCGAATACAACCCGATTCACTCTTACGAGTGAAGAGATAAGTGGGAAAGATGCAGGTCCGGAACTTTGAGCACCGGCCGGACCATACTGGCAATAGGTTCACCGAAGGTGGAGGCGTAGCAGCTGGTCAGCTCGACGGTGGATTGGGGGAGGGGGCGCCATGAGATTTCCAACCACGAGACGAAAGGGCTTCGCCTCACAATCCGCATCACAGGGAGGGGTGGGGGACAACTCACGTCCTCCCTCCTCCGTTCATAATCCACACGAAAACTTAGCCCGGCCAAAAAACCTCCAGCCCGAATTCTCTATAAAACTTCCCTAGATTTTTGTGAGAAAAGTCGCGTGGAAGGCACTTAGGCCGCTTTTGACCCAAGCTCCGTTTTGGATCATTTCTGGCCGGCACAAGACACTGCGGTTGGCCGGGGCAACTATGGGAGAGGCTTGTTCGGCAACGACGGAATACTCCCCTGCCCCACTTCCTTCATCGTCACTTTCTGCTGCTTCCATCGGGCCTTGAAGTACCAATAGACGTAATTCGAGCAAGGAATGCCGTCCCACTCGGCCCATTGCCGAAAATTGTTGTAGGTCTGGGCGGTTTTCAACGCAGTAGGGAGATCTGGCGCATCGGTGTCATAAAGTTTGTCGTTGGTTGCGGGGTTGAGCATCATCATTCCGGCTGGCGAGTCGTCGCCAACCCAAGTCACAAAGGACTTCTTGTGCTTGGCTCGGTTTCCATCGGCGAAATCGTGAGCCGTTAGCTGTCGCCTGAGCTTCCAGATGTTGTGTTTTTTTGCCTGCTTGAGGAGTTTGCCGATCCCCGAGGGAGAAATCTCGGCCACTGCGACAACTTGCCCCCTGGCATTCTTGCCCATCGTAAAGGAACCGACTTCAAAGGCCCCACACCGGTCTGGGCCAGGGAAAAGCACACCTTTGCTCCAGGACACCGCGGGCGCGGGTCTCGGCCCTTTGGTCAACACCTTGACGTCCGCCCAGATGATCCAGAGAGTCAGCTGTTTTTTATGAGCTCCTATTGATGCTTCGACAATTGCCTTCCCACTCTGAGCCCGTTCGAGTAGGCGTTGATTCGGATGTCCCGATACAGGCTTGCCGCCTTTCCAACTAATCTGTTTCCATTCGGCTGGGTTGTTATGGGGGAGAGTGGTCGCCTGGACCACGCATGCGCCCTTGGGGAACGAACTCGGGATCTCTCGCGGACCAGTCACGTCTCTCACGGTTGCCCAGTTGGCGGAGTCAACCTGCTTTGATTTGGTCACGGTCAATTTTGCAATGGTTGTCATATCATTTCACCCTTGGACTTTGGTCGGGAAGTTTGATTCCCAAGGCTCGGTCGAACCCGGATCAGCAGATCTCACGGATTTTCAATTTCTACAGACTATCACGTTGACTTCGGCATGTGGGGTTTGCCGCTGGTTTTCGAGCAGGAAAGGATAGGAATTCCAACGACACCCGTCAGAGTAGGCTACGCTCGTCCGGGGGGCTCGTCAACAGTTTTTCAGGTAGCGGTGCAGTTGGTATGGTCAACGTAACGACCTCAGGTGACTTGAAGCTGCCTTGCCCCGTGTCTTACGCACATCCTTCTTCCTGCCAAACCTGAAAAGTTTAGGATCGCCAAACGCGAGACATGATCACCTGTATGAGATGGCGACTGTGGCACGCCGATTACGGCGGTGATTCACCAGGATATCAATCACATCCTCATCTAGATTAACCGTTCGACACAGATACAGCTGCTGTCCTTGAAACGAGACAAACACGTCGTCGAGATGTGAAGTCTCACCCAAGCGGCCTTGTGGTATCCCCATACGACCCAGTCTGCCAAACGTCAGTAAATTAATGGTATGGACGCTCCTGTTGAAGCGCCGCGGCGGTATACTCGCTGTGATCACACTTCATCAACAGGAGGGATTTATGAACACCATCACCACCATTGGACTTGATTTAGCGAAACGGGTATTTCAGGTGCACGG
>JAJDBR010000120.1 GCA_029261275.1 Nitrospirales bacterium | reverse complement strand
ATACCAGACCCGACAACTGATTCGCATTCAGCACCTTCCTGTTTCAAGGTTCATACACATATATTATCCTACCCAGGATTCGAGAATTGAGGCAAGCAAGAGCCAACACAGCCTGCTCCCTTCCTATTCAATTGAAACCATAGAAGCATGGTCAGGATTGATAGACATTCCCAAGCCGGATTGATGCCACGGATGAAGCATGGCGCCTTCATAATGAAAACCTCCCTGAATTGGGTCTACCGCAAGTAACAACGGCATGTCTAAATCCAAAACGTCAAAACCTCCTAACCCTAACACCAGACTCCAAGAACATCCCATCGCAATCCGACTTTCGACCATTCCGCCAATCATCAATCTGATACCTGAGGCCCGTGCCAACTCGGCAATGCGGACTGACTCCATCACACCACATTTGGTAATTTTCAGATTAAAGATATCAACGGCCTTCTCCTCAATAAGGCAACGAGCATCTTCAATCGAACGAAGCGATTCATCCGCGGCTAAAGGAATCGTACTTTGATTTTTGAGCATGACCATTTCTTCAAGATGATCACGATGAATTGGTTGTTCAAAAACTTGGACGGAAATGTGTAAATGCTCAATCGCTTGAATAAATATCCGTGCCTGAGAAAAGGTATAGCCCTGATTCGCATCAATCACAAACGACGCGTTTGTACAAGTCGTGGCAACAGCTGCCACTCGTCGAATATCTTCCTCAACATCATGGCCGACCTTCATTTTTAATACCTGAAACCCCTGGTGATACCAGTCTTGCGCAGTCGCCACCACGGCATCGATCGGTCCAATCGGCAAGGTCACATCTGTTTCCCGGCCTCGAACATCAGCCCCACCCCACAAACCCCACAGGGGTATACCCATCGCTCGGCACAAGGCATCAAGCAGCGCCGTCTCAAGGCCACAACGCAGTGCGGGAAATGGCCGAGTCATTTCTAAAATTCGTTGTGATAAAAGCCGAAACTGCGTGGCTGGTTGTCCGAGTAACACCTGCGCCGCTGCAGGAAAAGCGGAAAGGGATGCCGCTTGATCTTCTCCAGAAATATCGGGAAATGGCGCGACTTCCCCAAAGCCCACACTTCCGTCTTGAAGAGTGACCCGCACAAAAATATTCTTGGCCACGTCCATCGCTCCTGTGGCCACAACAAATGGAGCCTTCAGAGGTAAATCGACTGGCCAGGCTTCAATTTTTTGGACGGTAAACGAATTCACAAAAGTTTATGAACACAACGGGATGGGGGTAATCTGTTGCAAGTCAAAGGTAGCAGAAGGGAATCAATCTTTGGCGCTTCTGAATATTTTTCCAATAAAGCCTCTATATCCTCTAGAAAATTTCAATCCCAATACGGACGGGAATGGTCAATAAATTCGTCCAGCAAGGCCGCAGTCATTTTGACGCGCGGAGCGTACTTCCAGTACGTGAGCACGACAAATTGGCAAGAACGCCGCTGGCCCCTTTTTTCATCATTCCCTCTAGGCGTATCGATCATTTTCCCAAGGCAAAGCCGTATTAGAATATCCACGCACCTCCCAAAAACCCTTCTGATCACGATCTAAGAAGGTAATTTTTTTCACCCACTTCGCTCCTTTCCAGGCATAACGCTTGGGAACAATCATCCGCACAGGTCCACCGTGGTCCTTACTTAACGGCTGGTCCTTCCAATGTGTCGTCAATAACACATCCTCATCATCACACACCTCCAATGGTAAATTGGTGGTGTAATCATCATAGGATTCAAACAAGATAAATTTGGCAGAAGGGAGAGGTTGGACAAGCTCCAGAATATGTTGAAACTTCACTCCGGTCCAATCACAGTCCAACATGCTCCACGTCGTGACACAGTGAAAATCTGCATGAACCTGGGAGACGGGCTGAGCTTGAAAGTCTTCCCAGGTCCAGGTCATTGGATTGGCCACAGCACCATCTATGGTGAGGATCCATTCGGCTAAATCAATCGTCGGTTTGTACCCTAAATCCAACACGGGAAAATTATTGACCAGATGTTGGCCTTCCGGAAGGCGTTCATCCTGAGGTCCATCCACTTCTCGGCATGAAAATTCCCGGCGATGCTGCGCCATTTTCTGTTTGGCCTTCACGATTTTTTCATTTGGTTCCATACGCAATCACCCCTATGGCTGAATCCTTCCTATTGGGACCGTCTTTTTGCGGCAATGGTAAAAAACCCAACTCCCTTAGGGTACCATAATTACGCCTTGTCAGAGCAACGAATAGAACCTCGAGAACCGTGCCATAGTCACCCTCTCAAAAATTTGATACATTGTGGTATTATTCATGGTTGGCCTGGAACCGCTTGGCTCGTTGCCCCCTGCCTTGGTGCCTTCTTTTCCAGCTTTCTCGATCTTTAGTATTTTTTTGTGGAGGATCTATCTTATGACCGTGCAGCTACTGGCTAGAGTTGTGTGTTGTTCCGTACTTGTGCTAGCGCCGTCGTATACATTAGCGCTGGCCGAGGTCCAGGAAGCGGCTTCGCCGATAACTGTCTCCGAGGGAAAAACTATTTCCATGGAATACACCCTGACCTTGGAAGATAAAAAAGTCTTGGACACCAATGTTGGGGGCCAACCGCTAGATTTCACACAGGGATCGCATCAAATTATTCCTGGATTAGAAACAGCACTTGAAGGGATGAAAGTGGGAGAGAGTAAACAGGTCACCGTCTCACCCGAACAAGGGTATGGGCCCATCAATCCACAAGCCATACAAGAAGTCTCGATTGACAAAATCCCTGAAGATGCACGAAAGGTTGGGGCTCGATTACAAGGGAAGGGGCCGGAAGGTCAAATGGTGAATCCTCTCGTCATCGAAGTGAAGGAACAGGTGGTCATGCTAGATTTCAACCACCCCCTGGCCGGCAAAAAACTTTTTTTTGATGTGAAAATCCTCGATATCAAAACCGCAAGCACACCTGAACCAAAACCGTAACAACCCCCTTTGAGAACCTCGCCACAAGGCGAGGTTCTCATCACAGAATCGTTTCAACCCACATTCCTCAAAAAGACAATTATTTAATTTCTTTAAAATGCATGCCAGCCGATTTGGCATGTCCGTACGCCACAGCAGCATGACCGGCCTTGCCATGTGTAATCGCTTCGCCTAATTCGGCAATTCCCACATCCAGATGAGGATTGCTCATCTCTTTTTTCGCAGCTTGGGCATGTTGAAGAGACACTTCAGCATGCGTCACCACCTGGTCTGCATGTCCCTTTCCACCATGATCTTCCGCTTCCTGTGCATGAGCAATGGCTTCCGCGACATGAGGATTGCCTGCCATACTTCCGCCCTTTCCACCTGAATAACTTGAACATCCCACAACCAACGTAAGCGCGAGCATAGAAATCCAAAGACTCCCTTTTAATTGGGATACATGCATCATAGACCTCCTTGAACCTACAAATAATGAAAATGAGCTGTCCTTCTCTGCTGGCACCAGAAATATCATAAAGACTTTACTTTGTAAAGTTTTTCATGTTAAATGTTCCTTAACTGCCCTGCCTAGGTTCTGGCCACGACCGCTGTAAGGCCCCTGGTACTTTCACGGGAAAACTTCACCCATGATAGAACAGTTTGAAACACGTCAACATCAGGTCCTTGCTCTCCTTCAGGAATCTCAATCCGGATTAACTATTGATGCCCTCGTCACACGCTTGGAAATTTCCAGAACAGCCGTCAACCAACATATGGTGAGTCTAGAACGAGACGGCTTAATCAAGAAATCTGCCCAGCAAAAAAGTACAGGCGGGCGGCCAGGGTGGAGTTATCAAATTACACACGAGGGGATCAATCAATTACCCAAACAGTATTCCTGGTTTTCGGAATTATTACTCGATACATTAAAAGAAGAATTAGGAAGTCAAAAATTAGAAGCCTATATGAAGAAGGTGGCTCAATCCCTTATCCCCCAACTCCGGCAGCAATTGAAAGGCCAAGATCCCAAAGAACGCATTCAACAAGTGGCGGGCATCCTTCAGAGCCTCGGCTATCAGGCTCAAACCGAGGTCGCTCTAAAAAAAAATGAATTGCCAATACTCACCGCACATAATTGCGTCTATCATGATCTGGCCATCAAACACCCGGAAGTCTGCGCCTTCGATATCGCCTTACTCGAACAACTGGTCGACCGCAAAGTGAACCACCAGGAATGCATGGCTAAAGGTGGCCATGCCTGCCGCTTCGCATTTAAAAATTGGTAAAGCGATTCCCTCTATCACTCACTTCAAACTTCTTACGATCTTGGACTGCGGAAAAATGGAACACCGTGAGGAAGGGTTAGGATTCTGGGCGGGCAATACCGAACTTTGCCATGCGGGAACGAAGAGTACTGGGAGCAAGGCCTAGAATTGCTGCAGCACCGGCCTTACCCTCAATAGCCCATGAGGTATCTTTTAGCACCTTGGTAATATGTTCCCTTTCCACATCAACAAGATTCATATAGGTGTTCTGGGATGGTTGAATAGGATGCTGCGAGACCAACGTATCGACTATTTCAATAATAAAATCATCGGACATGATGGTGGCCCGTTCAATCACATTCTGCAACTCTCTCACATTTCCTGGCCAATGATAGTGCATAAGGCGATCTAACGAACTCGGAGACACCGCCGTGACGGTTCTGCCAACTTTCCGAGAAGCCATCGTGAGAAAATGTTGGATCAACTCTGGAATATCTTCTGTGCGTTCCCGCAAGGGTGGAATGCGTAACGGGAAGACATTCAGACGATAAAACAGATCGGCACGAAACGTCCCCTCCTCGACCATCTTCCCAAGATCTCGATTCGTCGCGGCAATAAGACGCACATCGACTTTGATCGTTTTCGTACCACCGACCCGTTCGAATTCTTGTTCTTGTAACACCCGTAATAATTTCACTTGTGCCTGAGGTGTGAGCTCTCCCACCTCATCAAGAAACAAGGTCCCCCCGTTGGCCAATTCAAAACGTCCGACTCTATTCGAAATGGCTCCGGTGAAGGCTCCTTTTTGATGCCCAAATAATTCACTTTCAATGAGTTCAGCCGGGAGGACCGCACAATTAACTTTGATCAGGACCTTGTCTTTTCGTGCACTGCGCTGGTGAATAGCTCTGGCGAACAATTCCTTCCCCACACCCGTCTCGCCAATGAGTAGTGTCGTGGTATCGGTATGGGACACACGATCAATGTTGGCAAACATTTTTTTCATTTTTGCTGATTGCCCAATAATATTTTCGAAATGTTGCTCGCCCTTGAGTTCTTCCAGCAAATAATCGGTCTGCCGTCGTAACGTCTTCAATTCTTCCTCAGCCTGCATGCGTTCATTGATATCACGAAGCACAAAGGCATAATGTCGCTCTCCCTGAATGGCAAAAGGCGAGACCGTCATTTCAACTGGGAATTCCGTCCCATCTTGACGGAGAGCCGTAAGCCCATCGGTTCCCCAAAGCGCAGCCTGATCGAGCTGCTGGCCCTCCTGCCCATCAAGATAATCTTCAATAAGTGTGCGAAAGGGATGAGACAGAAGTGCATCAAGGGAATGTCCAAGGGCCTGCTTGGTTGAATAGCGGAAGGTTCTCTCCGCCGCCTTATTAAACAACTTCATCACGCGCTGGTGGTCAATCACAATAATGGCATCTCGAGTAGAATCGAGAATCGTCGAGAGCCGGGCTTCGCTGGAACGTAACGCATCTTGAATTTTTTGTCGCTCAAGTTCGGCACATACTCGTGACCCAAAGATCTTAAACACCGCCATGTCGGCTTGCTCAGAGTACAAAGGCTTATGGTCCAAAACGGCGAGATGCCCCATCACCTGCTGCTGTGAATCAAACAAGGGCATCGCGAGATAACTCACGACTTCCAGATGCCGCAAAGCGGCGTCCTTTGGAAATAACTCCGCGACACGATCCGAATACAACCGCATTTCTCCCTGTAACACTTGTTCACACGGCGTTCCAGCAATGTCATATTCCACACGTTCCAAAAAACCCGTGGGCGACCAAAAGGAAAGGGCCCGAACCCGATTGTTTCCCTCACCGACAAACACCGCCACAAACGCGTAGCCAACATCCAACGTCTTCGCCAGCTGCTGAACCAAGCAACGAAAGAACGCTTCACCAATTACACCAGCCGTTCCACCAACTATTTCATTCAGCAGTTTATCGACATTTTTGACTTCTGAGGGTCGAGCCACTTTGAATTCCTCGCGCTACGTCAGGATTAAGATTTTCTTCGCGTATGAGTTAGTCCATTCACGGTTTGCTCATTCAATATTTGCAGAACAAAGACTCTTCTCCCCCCCACGCTTAGTCGTGGGGCCACCACCAATCGTGGTCAGTTTTCTCAAAACATTCGCGACCTGAGCATTGTAAGTCTTTGATTTATAAAGGACCAGCTTTTTTTATTCATACGACTGGGAAGTGGCCCACCGGTTGCAAAACAACTCTAGCAAGGAATCGCATTGAAAAGAATAAGGAGATCACAATGAAGCGCAGAACCATCACATCATCTCTTCTCTTCCTGGCCACCATGAATCTGACTGGGGTGGCTATTGCCCAAGAAGAAAAGCCTTTCGCTCCGAATGTGGACATGTCGACTGGTGAGATCAGTGTTCCGGCTGATTATTCCCTTTGGCCAACACTCGGCACATGGAGTCATGCCAAGGTCGATGGCGGAGCAGTCAATATTCACGAATATCATGTGGTGTACACCCAACCAACCACGATCGAGTATTTCCAAAAGAAAGGACGCTTTCCGGATGGGGCAGTCCTGGTCAAAGAACTGCTTCATGCAGAAACCATGTCCATGACGACCGGTCCGGCCGTTGGTCATGCCACCACGCTTAAGGGCTATTTTGTTCTCGTGCGTGACACGAAAGGTCGCTTTTCAAGCTCCCCACTGTGGGGCGATGGCTGGGGATGGTCATTTTTTGAAGGGAAAGATCCCGTCAACACGACCTCAAAGAACTATCAAGTGGATTGTATCCCATGTCATGTTCCGGCCAAGGCTTTAGCTCCTCGGAATGCCAAAAAAGATGACACGTGGATCTACACATTTGGATACCCTGTGCTTCAAAAGAGGTAACAGATTTCATTTCGTCAACCCAATCACTACGTATTCATTTGAAAGGAAACAGGAATGTCAAAAAATTTATCGGACATGCACGCACAAGTCATCGAGTATTTGAAACAGGGAAAATTTGCAGAAGGCATTGAAGAGTTCTACGCAGAAAATGCCACGGCGCAAGAAAATACCAATACCCCCACAGTTGGTCGGGCAACCATGCTGACGAACGAACGGGCCTTTCTCACCAAGGTTACGGCGTATCACGGCATAGAGGTCT
>JAJDBR010000119.1 GCA_029261275.1 Nitrospirales bacterium | reverse complement strand
CCGAGCCGAACTTGCCCCCCCTTGATTTGAACAAGGACAATTCGGATATCTTCGCCCAGACGTATGGCTTCATCTTTTTTTCTGGTCAGTATGAGCATGGTGCCTTCCTTGGCCGAGGGGTTGTCAGCCCTTGCTGAGATTAAGTCATCAAAACGTTCAAACCGATGCCGTTTCGTTCTCAATCACGGACACTGGCTGTGCCGTCTCTTCATCCCGCATCAGGGAAAATCGTAAGGGAAGAGATTCATGTAAAATCAGTTGTTTTCCTTTGCGCGTTCGTAAATTTACCACAAGGGGCGCACGCAAATTGGCCGTGGCTTGGGCAGGTTCTCCAGCAGGAATGGTCACGACAGCCAAAATGAGAACCGGGTCCGATGGCGTAATCGCCAATTCTGCCAATCCTTCATCGGAGACTTCCGCTTGAAAGTTTTGATCAAGGATATGGACATCGATAATCACTAAGGCCAATTCCGATTCCGTGATCGATTGGAACCATTGATACTGACAATCCTCTGCCACATCGAGCACCACAAATTCTTGAACAGCAGGAAACCCAACGAGCCCTGAGGGAAACGTCAGCAAGGTCTCCTCTGCCACTTCAATCTCACCAAATCGACCAGTCTGAATCGTAATCATGTGTTCACTCCTCACCATTCAGAAGATTAGCCACCATTTGAAGCTATGTCTGACTTCCAGATAAACACGGTTCCGCTGATGCGGTCTGTTTCAGCGCATCTGCACACACCTGCGCTAATTCATCGAGATCATAGGGTTTTTGAATAAACCCAACCACCCCCTGATTCAATAATTCTTGCACTGCGTGATTCCGATCATATCCTGTACACAGGAGAATTTTACTTTCCGGGCGCATTCGGCGTAATTCTGTAAAACACTCCGAGCCGCTCATATCGGGCATCACCATATCCAACAACACCAAATCAATGGTATGGCAAGAGTCTTGGCAAAAATCCACCGCCTCCTGCCCACTTAATCGAATCGTTGTGGTATACCCTACATACTCAAGAATCGCTTGGGCTGCCTCGGCCACCGCTTTTTCATCGTCAATGATCAAGACATGCCCCGTCCCTTCAGAACGCATCGCCACTGGCGCTACCTTCGCCTGAGGAACATCATACAGAACAGAAGGAAGATACACACGCATAGTCGTCCCCACCCCTTGCGTGCTTGTCACTCCTATGTAGCCATGATGATTCTTGACAATGCCATATACCATGGCTAGCCCCATCCCAGTACCTTGGCCCAATTCCTTCGTGGTGAAAAACGGTTCAAAGATATGTGCCTGAACCTCTTGGGGCATTCCATCACCCGTATCAGTTACACGTACTACGACATAGTCACCAGCGGCCAAGCCAGGAATATGAGAGGCTTGCACGGAAGAGACGGTGTCATTACTCGTCTGAAACATCAGGTCACCCTTGTCAGACATCGCATCTGAAGCATTCACCGCCAAGTTCATCAAGACTTGATACAATTGATTGGGATCCCCAACCACCCACGGCGCATCAGCTTTAAGATCAGTTTGTAAGGTAATCGCTTTATCCACGGTCCGCCCAAGTAACCCTGTCACTTCTTGGATCACCGCATGAATATCCACAGGCACATGATGATGCTTGCCCTTTCGAGCAAAACCTAATAATTGAGATGTCAATTCCTTCCCACGATGGACCGCTTTTTCAATAACATCTCCCGCCTTCCACGATGAATTCGTTCCATCATTTTGGACTTTTAACAGACTCGCATGGGCAAGAATGGCGGTCAGGATATTATTCATATCATGCGCCACACCAGAAGCTAAGCGGCCAACCGCTTCCATTTTTTGCACTTGCCGCAACTGTTGTTCCAAGGTGGCATTTTCTTGGGCCATACGCTGTCGCGCTGTCATATCTCTCGCGACAAACAGCGTTTGGCGTTGACTTTGAAATCGAACGGTTCGTTCCATCATTTCCACGTGGAGATCGGTGCCATTTTTTCGTCGCAACGTCGCTTCAGTCCATTTCGGACACAGATCCTCCATTCCGATTTTGGTATTATCTGACGATCCAATCACGAGAGGTGATTGAATGCCCTCGAATGAAGCCCCAATCAAGTCCTTGGACACATACCCCAATTGCTGAGCCCCACTGGTATTGATGTGTTGAATGAGCCTCTGTTCGTCATAAATCACCAAAATATCTGGAAGCATTTCAAATAACTCTTGAAATTGAGCCTCCGATTCTTTTAAGTCACTCGTTCGCACTTCGAGAAGGTGTTCAACATGAGTGAACGCTCTTTCCCGGCACCATTTTTCACATAGAGTCATCAGAGTATCTGGATCACAGCCCTTGGGTAGATAGACAGCAGACTCATTCATGAATGAAGACGGTCTTCGCACACCGTCCTGGGGGCTCAAGACAAGAGCCCTGGCTTGGGGATATTCACGTTTGCACCATGCCAGAAGATTATCTGTTGTGGCATCAGATAGAGGATCATCAATAATGATCATATCTGGGGTCTGTAATGTTGACTCCGCTTGCATTTGAGTGCCGCTTTGCCAGCCAACCAGCTCCCAACCCCGATTCTCAAAGACTGCACGCGTGCGGTCAATTTCCGAAACATTCGAGGAAACCATCCAAGCATGAAATCCTTTTGGTGCAATAGGTTCTTCAAGAAGTTTCCGTACTTGTTGTCGAATCTGTGCTGGATCTGCAGGCAACGGCAAAAAGGCTGATGCACCCAAGTCTGCCAACAACTCCTCAGCATCCATTCCAGAATACGTCGCAGAGACAACCAGGACCGGCGGAATGGGTTGGCCTTGCTTACTCTGGGTGTGCAGTAATTCACAAAATCGCCATCCATTGATACCTGGCATATGAAGATCTAACACAATAATATCCACAACATGGCCTTCTTGAAGCCACCGCCAAGCAGATTCGGAACAGGTAAAACGAATGACCAGCTCGTGGTCTTGTTCAAGCAAGCTTCCCAAAAGATGCAGTTGTACGGGATCGTCGTTAATGAGAAGGAGTGCGGACATACTTAGGATTCAGTGGAAAATGGGGACACAAACATTGGAGAAAATTCCTCTTCATCCTCCAATTTAAAATCTACATGATGCACGGCATTTCGCCCACTATGCTTCACCCCATACAAGGCACGATCTGCCGACTGAATCAACCGTTCTATTGGAATGGAGTCGGGGTCCGACCAGGTCGTCACGCCTTGACTAAGCGTGACGGTCAAATCAACATTGTGAAACCGAAACGCCTCAGAAGAAATGGCTAACCGAATTCGTTCAGCTAATCCAATGGCTTGGGAAGCGTCGCTATTGGGTAAGACCACCAAAAACTCTTCTCCACCATATCGACCAATGGAATCATACGACCGCAAACAATTGCGCATACGCCTGGCTACTTCAATTAACACTTGATCGCCAGCCACATGTCCGTACGTATCATTCACCGTTTTAAACGCATCAAGATCTGCCAAGATAAGGCTTAAGGGTTGATGTTCACGCTGCGCGCGGTTAATTTGGCTTAAGAGTGAATCTAATATCGCACCATGATTCAGAATTTGCGTCAAAGGGTCTTGCATCGCTTGAATCCGCAGCGTCTCTCGAGCCGATATCAACTCGTTCTGCAAATCTACAATTCGCTTCCCCGCTCGCAACCGCGCCTCCAACTCTCCCAAATGAAAAGGTTTGGTGAGATAATCATCGGCCCCCGCATCTAATCCAGCAATCAGGTCTTCAGGATTATTTCTTCCTGTCAACAGGACAATATAGACATAGGGACAATCTTTTTTTGAACGAATTTTTTGACAGAGTTCCGGCCCATCCAGGCCAGGCATCATCCAATCCAAAATGGCGACGTTGGGAACCGTGCCGCCTTCCAGAACCTTCCAAGCAGAATCTCCATCCGTGCATGAAATCACCTCATGCCCCCATTGTCGCAATCGATACACCACCATATGCAAGGTTAACGGATCATCATCCACAACAAGTATTCGCATAGAACTGATAGCCCTTTTCTCTACAATTCGTAATAGTTACTTTTGCGAACGAGCCTTCGAACCTACCCTATCCGTCGGGCCCGCGTTTTTTATTTAGCGAATAAAATTCAACAAACTCGTCTCAAATTGTCGAGTCAGTGTGGCCATGGACGCTTCCAAGGTGACTTGCATCGACGCCAATTCCGAGGCCACTTTGGCAAAATCTGCATCTTCAACTGTGGAGCGAAGCTCTTGGGTATTCACACTCAATAAATTTAGGCTATCCTTGATAGTGTCCAGCCGATTGACCCGAGCGCCAATATTCGCCCGTGCATCCGTGATTTGAGAGAGGGACTGATCAAACTGCCCTATAGCGGTTTCAATCCCTGCCACATCATTGGTCACTAAGGCTTGATGAAAACTTTGGAGATCCTGAAATAGGTCAACAGTGGGACCGGAAAACACTTGACTGCCAGCCACATTGGATTCCACGGTCCGACCATCCCCAATTTCCACCTCAATGGGTGCGCCATCCCCTTGATACACATACCCCACTCGAACCACAAATTTATCACCGGCCGCAGGTGGCC
Organism: Nitrospirales bacterium; assembly: GCA_029261275.1. GTDB lineage: Bacteria > Nitrospirota > Nitrospiria > Nitrospirales > UBA8639 > Nitrospira_E. The sequence goes on along the minus strand of JAJDBR010000119.1, from coordinate 4,818 downwards.
CTCCTATCCCGTCAGTGATAGTCACATCCATGCCATCAAAGGAAAACGGGATTCCATTTGCATAGGATTGTGGTGCGGAAAAAACCTGTTGACCCGTCGTCAAATTCATGACGTTGAAATCGTTGGGGGGCGAGTTGAATTGGATCTGATAGGCATCTGGCTTTAACGCAGGTGGCGGCGCAATAATCGGAGTTGCAATGGTCGCATCACCAGTATTGCCGGTGTTCACCGCGCTCGTCACGGATCCTGGGATATAAGGGGCTGTTTTGGTTTGAGACCCTGCAAAAAGGAACCGCCCATTGATTTCCGTGTTGGCAATGCCTGCCAACCCTGCAAGTAGCTGTTGAACTTCTTGTGCCGCATTACGTCGTTCAACCTCTGTATTAGTATCATTTCTCATTCGAATAGCTAATTCGCTCGCACGTTGGACCGAATTTCCAGCTCGGTCCAACACACTATCCGAAAAATTCAGACGGCCAATGGCTTCATTAACGGTTCCCAGCCTGTGCTCCGTCGTCCGTAACACATTCTTAAATTGATTGATCCGTTCGGCTGCCGCAGGATCATCCGAAGGGCGGTTGACTCGTTTCCCTGAAGAAATTTGCTCTGTGCGATCAAAGATATTACTTCGAAGATCTCGAAGAGCGGCCAACAGCCCATCAACTTGTTGACGATCCGTCACACGCATGGGCGTATTCTCACTTTCGCCATTTCGCCATTTTTCTTACCATCGTTCTTTACCATGATATTCCTTAAGACCTGGCCCTACCTCCCCATCGACAAAACGGTTTGGAATAATTCATCCGCCACAGTAATCATTCGAGCGGAAGCCTCAAACGATCGTTGGAAACTGAGTAAATTAGTCAATTCTTCGTCTAACGACACCCCTGAGACACTTTCCCGCAAACTGGTTAATTGGTCCATCTGCAAGGTCGTCGCATTCAAGGTTAACGTTGATTCTCGTGCCGCATTACCTACATTCCCCATGGAAATTGTCTGGTAGTCATTCAAAGTCTGATTGCCGAGTGTGGCCTGCCGCATAGTGTGAATATCGACCAAAGCACGAGCGTTGGTATTATCGCCTGGGACTTTGGGTGTTCCCAGAGGGGCCGTAGAAGGGGCCGACGCGGCAGCAATTTGATCTGTATCCGTTAGAGCTACTCCAAATTGTTGGGCAGCTCCTTTGTGAACATTGACCTGGAACACATCACCGACCCCGGCAGGGGTTCCCGTGAACACGACATCGATTCCATCAAAATTTATTGGCGTTCCCGATGCATAACTTCCCCCTGACACCACCGTAGCGCCCGTCTGGGTATTAACCACGTCATAGGTTGCAGGCCCCGTGAATTGCACCTCATAATCTTGAAACGTCAGGAGGGTAGGATCGGTGATGGTCACTGACGTTCCTACCACACTCCCTCCATTCCGATCATGGGCCAGAGGCGCTGGTGGGGTTAACCCCGAAAAAAAGAGTTGGTTCGTAGAGTCATCAAGCCCGAACCCGACTTGATGCTGTTGATTAAATTCATTCACCAAAACAGCGGCGACCCGATCAAGTCGATCTTGGAACCCCACAATATCGGTATCCCGTACGGTCAGGAGGCCTCCGATTTGTCCTCCGTGAATATTGTTAGAAATGGCAAACGCCGTGCCGTCACTGCGTACAAAGGCGACATCATGCATTGGGGGATTATCGGCATCAGGAATCGTGCTCAGCGCGTTGGCATGATTCCCTCCGACCAAGAGGTGACCACCCACATTGATCCCAATCCCGTCGCGCAATTCTACTTGTTCGATATCCACTAATTCCGCCATATCGTTAATCAACACGGCACGTTGATCGCGCAAATCCAGTGCTCCTCGCCCACTCGATTCACCTTTAAAAATTTCATCATTCAGCGACGCGATCCTTTGCGCGAGGCCATTAATGGTTTCAACATGCCGACTGATTTCTTGGTTGGCATCCAAACGTATTTGATTCAAGGCTTGAGCCTGAGACACCAGCCCATCGGTTAAAGACTGCGCTTTGGCAAACAAGACCGTTCGTTGAATGGGACTTTCCGGATTGGTCGCCACATCACGCATGGCATTAAAGAATTCTGTCATACTAAAGGAAAGCCCTGAATTTTCAGTTTCAGTCACAATTCCATCCGCCTGCGACAAAAAGATATTGCGGGCTGTCACAAATCCTAAGTCTTCATTGCCAGCTGTCAATTGATTTTCAAGAAAGCTATCAACCGTCCGTCGAATTTGCCCGACCTGAACCCCACTCCCAATCACCCCTTCTGCAGGTCGAGCACTTTCCAATATGACTTCCTGCCGAGAAAACCCTTTAGTATTGATATTGGTAATGTTATGGGAAGTGGTGGCCAGACCCTGTTGATGCGCCTGTATTCCTGATCGGGCAATATTAAAGATATGACTAATACCAGCCATTGCGTCCTACCCTTTAAGTTGAACTGAACTGAGCACTGCAGGGGACCGCAAGGCTCCAGATCCTTGATAGACCGGACCAGTTCCTAAGCCTGTATAAATAAGGTTAATGGCCTCACGAACAACATGTTGCGTTCGCCGGATGAGTATTTCGTTCTTTTTGCCTTGTGTTTGTATCTTCCGACTTAGCGCAAATAATTCATGGAAAATGGTATTGGCCTTGAATGCTTGAGGTTCTCTCAACTGTTTTAACCAGATCCCGAGCTGCCCCTGGTTTTCAGCACCTGCAAGCTGCGACATCACCGTCATCACTTGTTGTTCGTATCGACACATCTCTTCTAAAACTTGCTCTTTCTTTTCCGTGATATCAGCGACGCCTTGTCGACCCATAGCAAGCAACAGACCTTCTTCCTTACAAAGCAACGAAAGGAATTCTTGAAAAACCACCTGCATTTCTCCTAAGAGAACCAAGAGGTAGTCCCATGTCTTATGAGGACGAGTTTGCACAGTATTCATCTCCCCTTCAACTCACAATTTTTACGAACCTAAAGCATTGAGAATCGTTTCTCGAGCAATGGCATCAGCTAGTTGAGCAGGTGAGGACAATTCAACTCCTTCTGCTAAGGCCTGTTGGATGTGTTGGATCCTTTCCGTCCGAAGATCAGGCAGTTCCGCCGCACGCGCAGCATGCATGCGAATGTCTTGCGACAAACGGGAGAGGTCTACCGCATCGTTGGATCCTCGAGGAACCGCCTGAGGCTGGCGGACATCCTTCTCATGATTGGATTTTGATTGAATCTGAAAGAAGAGTCTTCCCAGTTCTCCACTAGGATCAAGGCCCGGTATGGTCATGGCATCATGCCTCCTTATCTATATGTATCGGAGACAACACCATAAAACTTTACTGAACGCGTTAAGATTGTACAGAAGGGGGAGGATTGGAGGGTGAACGAGCAAGATCTTCGTTACGGGCAACCGCAGCTAACACATAGTCTGAAAGCCCTAAACTCCCTGTTTCCGCGGCTCGCTTGCCAATTTCTTGATCATAAAATGAATAAAACATTTCCCCCATTTTATTCGCTGTCAATTCTCCTTGAGGAACGGTTTCGCGCATCACCTTAAACATATAGGACACAAAATATGATTCGAATTCCTGGCTAGCCTTCAACAGATCCCCTCGACGAACCAATTGCTCAACCTGATCGACCTTCGCTCCGGTTAGGGTCCCTGTGACCTGTGAGGTATCCAGCAATCCAAGTCCATCCAGCATGTGTTAACCCCCTAAGCCGTTCGATCAATGACAATTAAATTAATTCTAAATCAGCTTGTAGAGCACCAGCAGCTTTGGCGGCCGTCAAAACGGCTACCAGATCACGAGGGGTGACGCCAACAGAATTCAATGCCCTCACCAAATCACCGAGGGTCACGGACCCATCTACTTGAATCACACGGCTTTCCTCTTCGTCTACCTCAGTTTCGACCTCTGGTGTCACCACCGTATCCCCACCTGTACGCCCTTCTCTCCCAAGGACCAGCGGGGCGTTAGGCTGAGAGACATTAAATTGCGTTTGAATCTTGATGGTCAGATTCCCGTGGGAAATGGCCATACTGGCTAACCGAACATGTTCCCCCATCACGATCGTACCGGTACGTTCATTCACCACCACCTTGGCACTGACATCAACATGCACCGTCAGTTTTTCAACTGCCGCAATCATTTGCACGATTTTGCCTTGAAATTGTTCAGGCACCGCCACCTCAACTTGGCCTGAACTCACCGCCGAAGCTAGCTCATCACCTAAATGTCCATTTATCACTTCTGAGACGCGCAGAGCCGTCGTAAAATCAGCTTGATGCATCGTCAAAGAAAATGTATTCCAGGCATTCATATCAATCTCCACGGCCCTTTCCACAATGGCGCCACCTGGGATGATGCCACCCGATTGCTGGTTCTTCACAACTGAAGTACCGCCGCTGGCGGCTTCAAATCCTGATGTGGAAATCGGACCCTGTGCCACAGCAAACACCTGTTGATTGGCTGCTTTCAGGGGCGTCAGCAACAGTGTTCCACCTCGCAAGCTTTTCGCGTTGGCTAACGAGGACACTTGGACGTCTAATCTCATTCCAGGCCTGGCAAACGGGGGAAGTTTGGCCGTTACCATCACGGAAGCCGTATTCTTCGTGAGCAATTGATTGGGATCAATTTTGAGGTTCACTCCCATGGTATTCAACATTGAGATGATGGCTTGTGCCGTAAATTGTCCACCAACGACGGAATCACCGGTTCGGTCCAACCCGACAATCAACCCATACCCAATCAACTGGTTGTCTCGAACCCCTTCAATCGATGCGATATCTTTTATTCGAGCAGCCTCTGATGAA
>JAJDBR010000118.1 GCA_029261275.1 Nitrospirales bacterium | reverse complement strand
GGTGGTGACACAAGTGAAACCCAATTCTCCATCCGACCGAGCGGGGATCCGTCCAGGAGATATTCTGGTGGAAGTCAATCGTCAAACGATTCGTTCGGTAAAAGATTTCGAGCATTTAGCGGGGGACCTGGATACGAAAGCGCCGGTGCTTGCCCTCATTCAACGAGGCAAAGGAACCATCTTCCTCACCATTAAGCCATGAAGCAATTGATCTCCTACGAACAGATAGGGTCGAGACAGGAATTTTGATCATGAAGAACGGGACGTTGCATCATTGGCTACCATCGGCTCTCAAGAGATTGGCTTTCGTGTGTGTACTCATCGGAGGTATTTTTTTCGTTTCAGTAGGTCTGCCGCAACTTGAAGCCACTTCTTCCCACGACATTCACATCGACCCACAACCCCCATTTTTCTCTCCCAACCAACTCACTATAACCCTAGGGACCCCCCTCACCTGGAAAAATCGTACACAAGAGCCCCATACCATCGTCTCTGATGATTGTCGGTTCGGAAACTCATGTTCCTTCGATTCAGGGTTTCTCGGTCCCAACGCCCGCTTTACACTTCCTTCACTCAAGCCAGGCCGCTATCCCTATCACTGTGGCATCCATCCTTTTATGCAAGGTCTCCTCACCATCCACCCCCCAACATCCTTCCCCTCTTCGGACATTTAGAAACAGGGAGCCTAATGGCTGACTCTTCCAGCTCCAACGTTTACCGATATTCCACCACACTCATATCCTATGCATTGCACGCAATAAGGGTCGAATGGTACATTCTGAGCACCGATTATCCGATGATCGCCAATAGGCATTACACATGGTGAACACTCAGATGACTGGTCCCATCGTCTAGGCTGGTCTAGGACGGCACCCTCTCAAGGTGCAGACACGGGTTCAAATCCCGTTGGGATCACCAATATAGCTATTGTTGTAAACCATCCCCTTCTTACTCGCCTTTGCTAATCTCCGCCAGCCCCATTCATTTGCCTGATTATTCATTAAGAATCTTATAGAGGATTGAAAAACGACCTATGACCCCACGAACATTTCATGATGGTGAAAGCGACGGATTAGAAGCCCTCGAAGCACTCGACCCTGAAACCATTCATTCTTTTTCTGATCTGTTAGGGGCCATGAAAAAAACGGCCTTTGGCGGTCGTCGTCTCGGGGAAGGGTTTGAAATTCTCTCAAAAATGATTCGGGACCCTGACTGCACTGTCATCCTGACCCTTTCAGGTGCCATGACCATTGCCAAAATGGGCAAAATCATCTGCAGCATGCTGGATCGAGGCATGGTGCAAGCGGTCGTCTCTACCGGCGCGTTGATTGCCCATGGCCTGACCGAAGCCGTGGGTAAAACTCATTACAAGTACGACCCCTCCATGACTGACTCAGACCTTTTCGAAAAGGGCTATAACCGGGTCTACGACACCCTTGAGATGGAGTTGAATCTCAATCATGTGGAGCAAGTCGTGGGCGAAACGCTCAAACGCCTCACGCCTGAGACGCCACTGTCTTCCGAAATACTTACACGAGAATTAGGCAAAACGTTGCATGACCATTACCCTGGCGCGGGTATCCTGAAAAGTGCGTATGAACAGTCGGTGCCGGTCTATATTCCGGCTTTTACCGATTCGGAATTGGGATTGGATGTCTCCATTTGGGGGATGAATCCTAGAAAATCCGCTCAGGCAGTACCCACGACCAAAGGAAAAACCGACCAGGAAATTTGGAATGAATTGCGACAATCCTGTCCAACATTTAACCCATTTTTGGATTTGAATAGTTACACAGAAAAACTTCTCTCAGCCAAACGGCTCGGCATCTTCACGATTGGCGGCGGCGTGCCTCGCAACTGGTCACAACAAACACCACCCTATATCGAGATCCTCAACCTTCGTATGGGCACGCAGCTCACACCACCTCGCTTTCATTATGGAGTGCGAATTTGCCCTGAGCCAGATTATTGGGGTGGCCTGAGTGGCTGCACCTATGAAGAAGGCGTATCCTGGGGAAAGTTTGTGCCGAAAAAAGATGGCGGGAAGTTTGCCGAAGTGTTAAGCGACGCGACGGTCGTTTGGCCTTTATTGATGCTGGGCCTCTTAGAGCAAGCTAACAAAGAAAGCCGGTAAAATTTTTCGGCCTTCTACGAAGACATCACTCTTCTCTCGACAAGCTCAGACCTACATGCGACAATTCATCAAGAAACGGAATGAACATGGCCATGTTTAAACACACCTTCAAGATTCCCACTTTAGTCAATATTTGTCTGGGGCTGGTATTGCTCACGATACCCGTTCAAGCCAAGGCCCCAGAGTTTTTGATCCAAGCCGACGATGTGGTGCGGGGCGACCCCAAGGCACCAATCACCTTGGTAGAATATTCCGATTTCACCTGTCATTTTTGCCAGAAGTTTTTCCACGACACCTTCCCAAAATTATTATCGGAATACATTGAAACCGGGAAAGTCCGCTTTGTGTATCGGGACTTTCCACGCGGCCTGGGCAGCCCGCTGCGGGCAGCTGACGCGGCCCGCTGTGCCGGAGAACAACAGGCGTATTGGCCTATGCATGATCGTCTCTTTAACAGCGATGGACAATTTAGTCCTGAGAACCTGAAACAATTCGCCACAGAGTTGAAATTAAAAGAGGGGCAATTTTCGCAATGTCTTGAGGCCCATAAATATTTCCCCGATATCGAAAAAGACCTAAAGGACGCAGGCACATTAGGCATTCGTGGCACCCCCGCGTTTGTCATTTTCCCTACTAACCTGCAGGACGATCATAACCTTATCTTGATTCCTGGAGCCTTCCCCTACGAAACATTTAAAGAGGAAATCGACAAGCTTCTGAACCTTCAATCTACCGCAGACGCAAAAGCCCCCGCATCCTCCTAGCCTGCAATTCCTTCGCAATTAGAGTCCATACGGATCATGAGAGGATCTCATTGATCTTATTGCGTGAATCAAGGTACATTGTTGGTGTGATGAACATGTTTTCTTATTCGACGCCTTAACCTTGCAGGGAAATTTCATGACTGAATCATTGTCGTTTTGGCCCGTAGAATGTCAGGATGGCGAACCCAACCTGTTCGTCTGTTTAACCTGTTTGGAAGAAGTCTTTCAAGCAAAAGTACCAGTCGAAGGCTGCCCAGGGTGTGGAGCCATTGGAGCATTTGAACCCTTCAATTTGGAAGCCATCAAAGATTGGGGGACAGAAGACCTTATCCGTAAAGCCGAACAATGGCCATCTTCATCAAGTCCGGCCACAGACTCACATTCCGACCAATCCGTAGAATAAGTCCGCTCACACTTCTCTCCAAGGCTCTTCATTCCGATGACCGCCAGCACGGCCAAACCGTTTTTACTCAACGGCCAATGGGTCCAAACCTCTTCATTCGAATCAGTGCGGAGCCCCTATTCTGGTGATCTTCTGGCCACGGTTTGCCAAGCCGAATCTCATCACATTGCTCAGGCTCTCGAGTTAATGAAACAGGCGGCACCAGACCTTGCAGCTATCCCGGCGCATGTCAAGGCACGGGCTTTGGCACAAATAGCTGACGGCATCGCCGCTCGGCATGATGAGTTTTCTACCACCCTGAGCGAAGAAGCCGGGAAACCTCTGACCGACGCTAGGCGCGAAATAGACCGTGGCATTCACACATTTCGCCTGGCCGCGGAAGAGAGCACCCGCATGCCTGGCGAAACCATCCCCATGGATCTTACGCCTGGAGGGGAAGCCTACACCGCCACAGTCAAACGTTTTCCTCTTGGCCCGGTTCTGGGCATTACGCCTTTCAATTTTCCCCTGAACCTCGTGGCCCACAAAGTCGCGCCTTGCCTGGCTGCAGGCAATCCCATTGTGCTAAAGCCTGCGCCCCAAACTCCCTTGACGGCTCTGCTCTTAGGAGAAGTCTTTTTGACCACGGACATGCCATCAACCGCCCTCACCATTCTCCCCTGTTCCAACGAATTGGCACAACGCATGGTTGAACACCCGGTCTTTCAGGCCTTGAGTTTTACGGGCTCGGTAAATGTGGGTTGGATGTTAAAGGGCAAAGCCGGACGCAAACGCGTGTTATTGGAATTGGGTGGTAACGCCGGCGTCATTATTGAACCGGACGCGAATCTCGAAACAGCCGTAGCTCGTTGTGTGGCAGGAGGATTCGGCTATGCCGGACAAACCTGTATTTCCGTTCAACGGATTTATGTTCATCAATCGAAATATGACCGTTTCTTGAAATCGTTTGTGGACAACGTTCGAACATTGCCCATGGGGGATCCTGCCTTAGAAACCACCGTCGTAGGCCCGTTAATCGACGAACAGGCCGCCATCCGAGTGGAAACATGGATCCAGGAAGCCGTGTCTCAGGGCGCAAAGATTCACACAGGGGGCAGTCGTCATGGCTCAGTGATGGAAGCCACCGTCCTCACCAATGTCAATCCTGCCATGAAAGTCTGCTGCGAAGAAGTTTTTGGACCGGTCGTCACCATTAGTCCTTACACAAAGCTCCAAGAGGCCTTAGATTTAATGAATGACTCGCCCTTTGGATTGCAAGCCGGAATCTTTACCAAAAATATCGACGCCATGTATCAAGCCTATGCCAGCCTGGACGTTGGGGCCGTCTTAGTCAATGAGATTCCTACGTTTCGCGCTGACCATATGCCCTATGGGGGCATTAAACATTCTGGACTAGGGCGGGAAGGTGTCCGGTACGTCATACAGGAATTGACCGAACCCAAGTTGCTGATCGTCAAATCGCCATCCTGATATATTCCCCCTTCCCCCATTTCCTTTCCTGGCCTTGCACCTGTCGCCCCACTCTTGTTAAAAATGGGCCATCGAATGTGGAGAAGCCAAAGGGGCCTCGTTTAAGGTTACCATCCAGGCTACCTCCGACATGTTTCCCTCACGACGAATCACGCAAACAAAGGAGTCACGATGGTCCCGACACATATGTTTCTCACCAAGGGTGTGGGAATTCACAAAGAGAAACTCACCTCCTTTGAAGAAGCATTGCGGAGTGCGGGAATTGCCTACTGTAATTTAGTGAGCGTGTC
>JAJDBR010000117.1 GCA_029261275.1 Nitrospirales bacterium | reverse complement strand
ACGGCGGCAGTCGCGACCCGATCAGTCCAAACGGGAGGAATATCCCCAGGTGCTTCCGAGAGACACCGAATCTGCTTGTGATCCGCAATGCGTTGATAAAAAATACGGAACCGCTGGGCCATGATCGGCAACTCCACCTTTTCAAAACGCATTTCGGCATCCTGGTCCGTCTGGGCATTCACCAATTGGCTGACGGTGTGCATCATCAGATTCGTGGCCTGTTGCAATGCCTCAAGCCCTGTGCGAACTTTGGGGTCGGGATGTTCCGCCAGCACCAACAAGAGCAATTCGACCGTTCCTCCAGTCACGGTGAGGTAGTTGCTTAGGGCATGCGCGGCAAAATGGACGGCACTTTCGCTGACTGGCGGGAGCTTCTCCAGTTCAAATAATACTTCCTCTAATTCCGACCGTGCCCTGAGAATGCCCGACACTATCTGATTCTTGTCCTCTTGCATGAACCCTCCTCCGCGCAATGAAAATCGCGATCGTCTCGATGTCCGTTTAGCCCGAGTAATTATGACACTGATCCACATCAGTGAGGGGTTTGGGGTCTATCCAGAGCCCTTGCCGAAAGATTCTACCAGGACTACCCGGCTGGGGGATGCTTTGCCTCTTCCATTCTTCTACTCTTACTTCACTCTACCCAAGCCAAAAACCCCACGGGGTTTTCGTTAATCGTCAAAATAAGTCAAGGAATCGCTGAATTCCCCCTAACCCCAGCGAGAATTACCAGACTGCAAGAATCCCAGCCTTGGGCACGGCTAAGTCCCAGGCCAAATCCGATTCTCCGGAAACCCTTTTTCAGCGGGGCTAGTTGGTCCTCCAGAATTAAGCGGGTAACTGGTTCAGCACTCTCCCCTGCCTTGTGCTGTGACCGAGCAGGGCAGTCGACATCGGAGAAAAGGTGCGCAGTGTTTGTGCGTCGCGAGTTTGCGCGCCCCAGGGGTTAACGAACCGCACAGGGAACCCAAAGGGCCACAGAACGGCCAACATGGTTTTGGCCACTTTGCCGAAACCAGAGTGGCATGGCCGCCGGGACGCCCCCAGCATCTATCGTTTATTTGTAGTCGGCAGGAATTTTTTCAAAGGATTTCATAAGAGCAGCTCTGCCTGAATAGCTTTCCCTTGCGCATATTCTTTCCGGGCTCGCTTAATTTCTCCAAAAAGTTTTTTATCCGTTATTTCGTCCAGGGTTTCAACGAGATCCAGCATAGCTTCATAGGGAATCAGGAACGAAACCGGTTTACCATGTGAGACGACAATGGAAGGGTCATTTAAACGGATCAACTTCGACAATTGGGCCTGTGCTTCTCAAAAGTTAACGGCCTTGGATTTTTGCAACAGATTGTTTGGACTCATGATGGATTCTTCAAAGGTCTTACCATGGCAATTTCAATAACGTTCGACTGCCATTTCAGGAAAGCGATGCGGGTAGGATTAACTTTTTTGGGTCAGTTGTTGGAATGAAATTTCAGAAAGGTTGGCTTGAGTGTCGGCATGTTCAATGGTCATTCCTACCAGTTGGCCATCTTTATCCAGATCAATCAAAATATTGTCATTGATATCTCGAGTCTCTGCCACAGCTTGATTGCTAAACTCGATGTACGCCGTATCAGTATCAGAAAAATATTTGACTTTCATGCTGGCCTCCTAAACGATCGGTCAAAAAACGCGTTGTGAACCGTTTCCTTATCCGCCAATAAGATCACCCTAAGAAATTTTCCATTGGCTTCTTCAATGCGGCTCCAAAAGCGAAAACGTCCATCAGATTGCACCGATGTATGCTCTGGGTGCTGAATGACTTGTTCAATCCATTCCATTTTAATCAAATGCCGATCTGCCCGTTCTCGCATGTAATCAAAATAACGTGTCGTTTTCACAAGTTTTTAGTGTACCCATGGCTCGCCATTGATGCAACGTACTCCCTCTTGTCGACCGTGCTGACAACCACTACCCGATTACCTCATTAAACTATTTGGGGGTTTCTCATAATCACTAGTGATATTGCTTATTTCGTCGAGTCTCCTGCCTTGGGCACGGCTGAGTCCCTGGCCAAATCCGACTCTCTGGGGAACCTGTTTGAGCGGAAGGAGTTGTTCGCCATCATGATTTGGCCTGGGGCGAAGGTATCCCCAAGAGGGCCGCTCCCGGGCCGAAACCCGGCATCACGGACCTCCCGGAAGAGGAGAGAAAGTTTGTGCCTGACACATAGCACCAAACCATCTCCTTCGTTTTTGACTGCCAGAAACTGCCAATATGACGAGCAAGAAGCGAAACAACTAAAAGGATGTACCTCCCCTAGCCCCTCCTTACAAATGCGGGGAATTTCAACACAGATTTGATGCGGGGATAGCCCCGCGTCCACGCGTGCATCCACGCAATCCCCGCAAAGCCACCTCCCGTCTTCGTAGCTCAACTCATTGTTTTCATTCGTGTATTTCAATTTTGAAGTATGGCAAGACCTTTGCGTTAGGAGCTTTCCATTCACAACCGTGCATAGAAAGGAGGGGAATACTTTTCGAGCAAACGGTGAATCATCAATTCAGAAAAGAATGGGGATTTTTCACACTTCGGTTAACTGACAGCCACACAAAGGAGACCATTATGAATCACACACCCAATCAATCCACTCCTTCACAAAAGGCCAATACTCCACGACCATCACGACAAACTGGTGTTGAACAATCAGACACTAAGGAAATCCTCTTTTTGGCAGCAGGGCTCATTACCCTGACTCTTGGGCTCGGAGGGCTCTTCATGTATTCCGCAGACGAGCCATTATCGGCAACCGCGTCCCAAGAGGCGGCAGAGGAGGTGAGCACCTTCCATATGGCTAAGGCATTTGCGACCCCCACCCCTCCTCCCGCCAGGTCCGTTGCCTCCTCTCCATTAGCCCCCGCCTCTTCCCTTCACTTAGTTTCAAGCTCTCCTGCCATCAAAAATGCGGTCGACACCGATGTCTATTTTGGATTCGATCTTTGGGTCCTATCGAATGAGGCCAAAAATCTGATTAAAACCACAGTGGACATACAAGGGGGAGAATGGGAAGGGACCCTTCGCATTGACGGCCATACCGACGCCCAAGGGACAGATGCCTACAATCAAGCCTTAGGGCTCAAGCGCGCCGAATCGGTGAAAACCTATCTGGTTTCTTTGGGCATTCCTGAAGACACCATCCAGGTGCAGTCGTTCGGAAAAGACGGAGCGGTCTGTCAGGATCAGACTCCAAACTGTTTTGAACATAACCGACGTGCCCATGTGGCTTTTCTGAGCCAGTCAACCATCCAACAGGACGAGGCCCTCCTTTCCATGAATACTGAGGCATCTGAGGATTCCACTCCTGAATCCTCATCCGCTCTGATGGATTCTCCCTCCATCGACGAATCCAAAGTTGAGATCGCACTTCAGGAAGAAATTCCTGGAGAACTCGTCGCGGTTGAGCCTGTGGCTTCCTCCGAATCTCTACCGTAAGTCCATGTCCAGGCTGATCCAGAATTTTTGGATCAGCCTGGAGCTTCCATTTTTTGATCTCATGACTATTCATTGCAAGAACCCGATTTGTAGATAAAGGAGTGTGTATGACTATCCGAGGACCTCGTCTGCTTCTCTTGGTGTGTTGGCTGCTCAGCAGTGGGATTGGTGGCTTGGCTCTTCCCTCTGTTGCTGCTCAATCGACTCCGGATTCTATTCAGGAATCGGTGGCCGAAATGACCCAGGGCGGAGTTTTGCTCACAACCGTATCACGTCACACACCAATTTCCGCCCCTCTTTTACACACGACCGTGACTATGACCGTTAGTGGGCTCATTGTCCGCACGACGGTCTCTCAACAATTCAGCAATCCAAGTGATGAATGGGTGGAAGGAGTGTATGTCTTTCCATTGCCGGATCAAGCCGCCGTTGATCACTTGCGCATGAGAATCGGTGAACGAATCATCGAAGGCCAAATTCAAGAGCGGGCACAAGCCAAAAAGACCTACGCCAAGGCCAAAGCCAAAGGGCAACGTGCCAGCCTGGTAGAACAAGAGCGTCCGAATATCTTTACAGCCTCCGTGGCCAACATTTCGCCCCATGCGCCCATCACCATCGAGATCGAGTACCAAGAGGTCGTGCAATATGACCAAGGCCGATTTTCCCTTCGATTTCCCATGGTGGTGGGACCGCGCTACATCCCTGGGCAACCTCAAGACATTGAAGACCTTTCTCCATCACAACCCAGCCTCGGGTGGGCACCCAATACCGAACAAGTGCCTGATGCCTCACGTATCACTTCGCCCGTGCAGCATCCTTCTCAGGGCTCCCTCAATCCTATTGCTCTACAAATTGATTTAGCTCCGGGCATGCTTCTTCAGAATATTGAATCGCCCACCCATGCCATCACCATTCACAAACACAGCACCAATTCCTATCAGGTATCCCTTCAAGATGAAGCGACCTTTGCGGATCGAGATTTCGAACTCATCTGGACACCCCTTTCCCATGCAATCCCACAAGCCAGTGTGTTTACGGAACAATACGAAGGCCAGACGTATCTCTTCATGCAGCTCATGCCGCCTACGACCCTTTCCTCGGATCACCAAGCTATGCCACGAGAAGTCGTCTTTGTGATCGATACCTCTGGGTCGATGGCGGGAAAATCACTCACGGAAGCCAAAGCTGCACTCACATTGGCGCTCTTGAGACTCACCCCACAAGATTCCTTCAATCTTATTCAATTTAATTCTGTCACCCACACACTCTATTCCACCGCCCGATTCGCTTCTGCTTCAAGAATTCACGAAGCCCAGCGCTACGTAAAGGGGTTACAGGCAAACGGCGGAACAGAAATGCTTCCCGCACTCACGCAAGCCCTTGCCCACATTCCTCATCAGGAAGACTCTCCTCGCCTTCGTCAAATTATTTTTATCACCGATGGCCTCGTCGGCAATGAGGACTCGCTCTTGGCCCTTCTTCAGCAAAATTTACAGGACACTCGGCTCTTTACGGTTGGGATCGGCTCCGCCCCCAATGGGCACTTCATGCGGAAGGCCGCTCAATTTGGCAAAGGCACCTTCACGCACATTGGTTCTACCGCCGAAGTGCAAGACAAGATGAACCGCCTTTTCCTCAAACTCGAACACCCCGCCCTCACAGACATTGCCATTCAATCGGGAGATTCAATATTTGGAGAGATCCTCCCTCACCCTTTGCCCGATCTGTACACCGGTGAACCTCTGACCGTCGCCTTACGAACTACGACCCTTCCTTCTTCAATCACTATTACCGGGAAACACGGAGCTCGGTATTGGGAGACCACTCAATCTCTCCTTGATGCAAAATCGCGTCGCGGTATCACCATCAATTGGGCACGAAAAAAAATCGCGCAACTGATGGATCAACAGACTCAAGAGCAAGACAAAACCCACCTTCGACAATCGATTGTTGATCTTGCGCTCAAATATCATTTGGTGAGTCGCTATACCAGTCTCGTGGCCGTCGACGTGACACCGGTAAGACCTGATGGACAAGCGCTTCATACTCATGGGCTCAAAACCAATCTTCCCCATGGCATGAAATACGAAGCCATATTTGGCTGGCCGAAAACGGCGACACCCGCCACACTGTATCTTGCGTTAGGAAGCCTGATGCTAGGAGTCACATGGATCTGGTCGAGACGACATCTCGCACGACGGTAACCATTCACATGGGGTGGATCGTGGCGAGTCTGTTACTCATTTTGGGAAGCTGGCTGATCGGACAAGGAGCCTGGATTCACGCCAAGGCAGTGACTGCTCAATGGCTATTGCAGGATGCCTGGCACGAAACACTCACGACGCAACGACCGGTTAAACCCTGGCCATGGGCCGATACGTGGCCAGTGGGCCGCTTACTCGTTCCGCGCCTGAGCATCAACCAAATTATCTTGGCGGATGCTAGTGGAGAATCCTTAGCCTTTGGACCCGGATTGGTGGGGAAAGGAAAATTCCAGAACGACGACTTACAGAGTCTGATTGTCAGCGGTCATCGCGACACGCATTTTTCGTTTGTCCGAGATGTACAACTCAGTGAGAGGATTATGGTGCAAACACGTCAAGGAAAATGGCGGAGCTTTGTGGTAAATCATGCAGAGGTCTTGGATAGTCGAATTGAAACACTGCGCACGAATCAAGGGAAATCCACCTTACGACTTATTACCTGTTACCCCTTCGACGCGGTACACCCAGGTGGATCACTTCGTTATGTGTTGACGGCCAGCCCAGCCGAGCGACCAATCATCTCTCAAACAGTCGCGACAGCTAGCTCAGACGGCGGCTCTTGAGGAATAGGCATGATGGTGGATAACGGTTGGGCATGCAGATAGGCGTGATGATCATGCATGATCGATTGAGGAGGCAACATCTCCCATAACGGGCCTAACTTTTTTTGAATTTTCCTTTGGTAAAAAGAAGGACATTCCATCGTGTCGCCTTCCAGAAACGGTCTGAGGCCAGTCTTGTAATCTAGTTGTCTACGGACTTTCTTATGGTAGTTAATCCGCCCGAATCCTCCTGTGGAGACTGAACGCACGAAATTATACCATTTAGGAATCATTCCACGATTGCACATAAATCGCTTGGAAATCATCGGCCAGGAAAACGCATGCTCAGATATATCGATGACATAATCGTAAAATTCCGGCCATGAATAATTTTGAGGCTTCACATTCATGGCATGATTGTTATCGAGAAAATGAAATGGAACTGGGATGACTCGACCATCCTGCTGAAGGGTTAAATTATATGGGGCTGACTGCCCATAGGCTGTCAGTAACGAAAAAGCCGGGAACGCCCCAGGCGCCGCATCCAAAAATTGTTTGGTTAATTCGAATGGCTCAGATCCTTGATCCGAGTCTAACCCCAACACAAAATTGACCTGCACATAGGGAATATACCGAAGCACCATATTAATATGATCCGAGACCTGTTTAACTTTCTCTTGTCCAACTTGTCGCCCGGTTTTTGATTTCCCCCCCATGTCATACCACGACTCGACACCCGGCAGAATGGCTCTGAAGCCATTTTGTTTCATCCGTTTCAAATGCGGCTCCGTCAAGATCGAGAGCGTGCTTTCGGCTATAAAATCGATTCGGTTTGGAGGAATGGCCGTATCGATGGCATTCATATATTCTTGAAATCTGACACCAAAATTCGGATCGTGCCAGGCCACAATCGGCCGTTTCATTTTAGTTAAGAGGAATTTTAAATCCTCACTAATTTGATCGAAGGACAACGGTTGGTAATCCACTTCGGCATCCACACAAAACCCGCACGTATACGGACACCCCATACTCCCAATCATCGGAACGATTTTAAAATAGGACGTCGGTGCCTTATCGATGGTGGGTTCAATAAACTTCCATCGTTCCTTCACGCCTGGCAATTCCATTGGTTGCTGTTTGGCCGCGAGATGCTGCCCCTGCGGTCGATGGGGCGCACAGTCAGAAAGGATGTCATTGATCAGAGGTTTATCAGTAAACCCAAGAACATAATCGAAATATTGCGCAGAATCCTGCGGGTAACTTCTCGCATGAGGTCCACCCAATACGGTCACGGCCCCACGGGTTCGAAACAGATTACTAATGGCATAGGCGGTTAAGGCTGAACGGGTAAATGAGCCGATAAACACAATGTCTGTTTCTTCT
>JAJDBR010000116.1 GCA_029261275.1 Nitrospirales bacterium | reverse complement strand
GTCTTCATCAGATGGACTAAGCATATTTCATCTGTTGAAAAGAGTTGAAAGAATTGTTGAACCGTGAATTTCATGACGCTCTCCTTTGTTATTAAGGAGAGTATAACTTAAATCGTTACGTATGTAAAAGGGATAAACGCCAAAATTAATGTATCCAAAATAAACGTACAATATTGCTTGGGTTCGCTCATGTCTTAGACTCCTACCAGTTCGCCCATGAGTTCTTCTGCGGGAAGACCGGAATAATCTGAAATCAGTTGTTGCACATCCAACACATCGGTAACGTGATCCTGGATCACGGCTGAACACAGAATGGCTGGCTTCGTGGAAGCACGTTCAGCCTGAAGGTGTTCATCCACAATATCCACGATGCGATCCACCACTAATCCTATTCGTCGCTGTTCATGGGAAATCACCACCATTTGAAGTGCGTCAGCCATGGAGGCTTCCGCAGATTCTGGCATACACAACACCTGCGACAAGCGAATAAGGGGAAGAATATCTCCACGGTACTGAATGACCTCCTGCCCACTGGCTTGTTCCAAGAATGAGGTTTTTATTTCTTCAAGGCGTGCCACCATTTTCAATGGAATAGCAATTTGTCCAGAATCCCCCACTTTGACAATGAGCAGCGTTTCTCGATGACCTTTTCCATTGGGGCCCACTTCCCGCTGCTCGAGACGCGCGCCTTCACCTTCCTCCCTCGGCGTGGCCATCCCCTGGCGATTCACCAAACCAAGCACATCTAAGATGAGCGCCACTCGACCATCCCCCATAATCGTAGCTCCCGCAAAGACGGGGACACCCTTCAATTGTTTACTCAGGGGTTTCACGACAATTTCTTCCGTATCATTAATTTCGTCAACCACGAGACCAAATCGTTGGGAATCCGCCTGCAAGACCACGATATTCACCACATCTTCGTTGACTTCTTCTCCCTCATTGTCCGGACTGGATGAGGGCAATCCCACCATTTGGTTCAAATACAACAGTGGCAACAAGGTTCCTCTGAGCCGACACACCGATGCCCCATGGACCGTATCAATATATTTCTTGATTTGTTCTCCCTCTAAACGAACCAGCTCCAATAAACTGACTTGCGGAATTGCAAACCGCTCTTGCCCTGTGGTGATTATCAACGCCGGGATAATGGCCAATGTCAGGGGCACTTTCAGTTTAAAGTTGGTACCTTTTCCCAGAATTGTTTGGATATCAATCGTCCCTCCAATTTTCTCAATATTCGTTTTCACCACGTCCATTCCAACGCCACGCCCCGAGACATTGGTGACTTTTTCTGCAGTAGAAAACCCGGCCATGAAGATGAGGTTCAACAGTTCTCGTTCACCCATGCGGGAGATTTGCTCTTGAGACACGATACCGCGTTTCACTGCTGTTTCGGCCACTCTTTGGGTATTGATTCCCCCACCATCATCCGTAATTTCGATATTTACTTGCCCGCCCTCGTGATAGGCACGAAGTAATAAAACCCCTTCTGGAGATTTCCCCTTGCTCTGACGCACTTCTGGCGTTTCTATTCCATGATCCACTGAATTTCGCACCAGATGGGTCAAGGGATCTTTAATGGCTTCTACAAGTGTTTTATCCAGTTCTGTTTCTTTCCCTTCCATCTCAATCCGAATTTCTTTGCCACAGTTCATGGCCAAATCCCGGACCACACGGGGAAATTTTCCAAAAATATTGCCAATGGGTTGCATCCGGGTTTTCATAATGCCTTCTTGCAGTTCTGAGGTAATCAGGCTAAGTCGTTGAGAGGACGTTTGCAGTGACGCATCATCTTGAATAACCGGACATTGGAGAATCTGGTTTCGAGTTAAGACGAGTTCTCCTACCATATTCATCAACTTATCCAGCAGTCCGACATCGACTCGGATGCTGGAATCCACAACCGATTGCGTCTTCCCTTCTCCAGGAGGTACCGTCTTTTCCGTTTTATCCAGGCTCAGCATCCTGTCTGTATCAATCTCTCCACTAGTTTCCATACTGGGAGGCGAAGGAGTAGCGATTTTTGACATTGGCTCCATTTCTATCGGTGTAGAATCACCCCCCTCTGCTATTGCCATGGAACCAGCTTGCGCTTCGATGGATTCTGCCGCAGCCATGGGAGATTCTTCAGTGGGTGAGGCATCTCCGCCTTTTTGTAATCGAGTCAGAAGTCCTTTCAAGTCGCTATATTCTTCATCTCCATCGACACCGCTTTCTTGAATACACGTCAGCATTTGCCGAATGGCATCAACCATCTTGAGCAACGCGGATGCAATATCTGGGGTTAATGAAAGATCTCCATCTCTCAACAAACTCAGCAGCGTTTCTCCTGTGTGAGCTAAACTTTCTAATTTCGAATAGCCGAGGAAGGAACACGTCCCCTTGACAGTGTGAATTGCTCGAAAAATGTTAGCAAGAATATCCTGCCCATCGGGATGCGTTTCAAGTTCCAACAGATCCCGCTCAACTTGACTTAAATTTTCATCGCTCTCAACTAGAAACTCTTGTATCGCCTCATCCATTTCGCTCATGCATAATTCCCTTTCTCACTTCACGCTTTTACTTTTACAACATCTCCACCGTCATCCGTATTGAGTGAGGCGTTAGATGAAAGTGTCTTTTTTGCCTCACCTCTTCCTCGTTTCACACCTGACGTCTTTGTTCGTTTCCCTACTCACTTTGAATTTCTACTCAAACAGGTTCACATGATTTTTCGGCTGGGAACTCCACGTCTGGATCTCTTCTCGAAGTCCGCTCAAGTCACCAATCGCTTTTTCTAATCGTTGGCGAGAAATATCTTGAAATTGCATGGACATCACAATGTCGGTGACCTGAGTCGCATGCTGTTGCGCTGCCGAAGTAGCCTGGAGAACCCCTTCATGTAACTTGGTATTTTTGTCGTCCATGATTTTGGCTATGTCGCCAATTCGATCCTTGGTTTTCAATGCCCCACTCCAATCAATGTTCGACAACCGTTGCAGTTCAGTCATCGCCATATCTGTGCTTCCATTGACATCCAGTACAACTTTTTGAATATCTGCGGCGGCAATACGCGAACGATTAGCCAACTTCGCCACTTCGTCAGCCACGACGGCGAACCCACGGCCATGTTCTTTGGCACGAGCCGCCTCAATAGCGGCATTGAGAGCCAACAATCGGGTTTGATCAGCAATAAATTCAATTTCTTCTAACAACGGCGTTATGCGCTCAGTGCTGCTTTCTACCTCTCCCACGACCATGGCCACCTCCATGCCGAGTGTTGAGGCCTCCTTCACATTTTTAGTAAAACTGGTGATGATCTGATGGGTTTCTTCCAATATGGATGGCTCTTCGGAATGAACATCCCCTTCCGGGAAAAATTCCCCAAGTTGTATGGCAGTCAGATTCACATCTTGGATAGCAGCCTCGGTAATTTCTTGAAAACGAACAATGAGTTCAAGGACAGCGTCCTCAACAATATCGACAACTTCCTGAATTTGAGGGATTACTTCGCTGACAACAGGTTGGACAATTTCTAAGCTCTGCTGAAGAGTTTCCTGTTTGACGCGCTGCGCCTCGTCCATCTGAATTTGCTGGATTTTTGTTGGCCATTTTTTCTGTTGCAAATGATAGGTTGTCCCGAGGGAACCAATGAATAGCCCAATTACGAGAAGCAGAAGGTCTATTACCATTCCTGAATCCATAACCCAAAAAAATTGAGAACATCCCACATAGGACGGGCAAAGTAGCTATAAGAGTAAAAAATGTTAGAAATTGTTTAGATGAAATCTTTTTCGGGTATTTTTTTTTCACATTAATTGGGACATCTGTCTAGGGTCATTTACCTCCATTTCCAGGCTTGCCAATTTTTTGAGCTCAGCAATGACTTTTAAATCATTGCTGCTTCTCGGCGGCGTTGCCATATTTTGACCAGCCACGTTTTCTGCTTCAGAAAAAAATCTGTCGCGCCTGAACAAAAAAAGAGTCAAGCAACCCATACCGGACATCATCAATCAAAAGTCTCACCTATTTTATAGAATAAAAAAAGCCCACCCAAGATTCCTTGAAATCTTTGAATGCGCTTCCAACTGGAGAAGACTGCGAAAACATCCCAAATCGCTAAGTACAAACTACCCAGATATCGAAAATGACTAGTCTCGTTTCTGTTTTGGTTCTTCCTTTTTCTTCCCTATTGAATTCCTTGGTTCATAATTTTTTATTCCATCTCTCGCTATACTTATTGAATATGAAGCTTTTTCTGAAATCTTATTTCCCACCTTGAGAGAAATTCTTCATATTTTTATCTTTTCTCATTTTTTCTGGTGGTTATAAATTCCTATCTCGGATAGGCTTTAAATCCAACTCCTTCGGTTCTCAACCTCACAATAGAACCCTTTCGCGATCCACTCGCTTCGACTAAACCCCGAAGACCAAGGGTACCACCCCCCTCAAAAAAAAGGGGGAGGACTTCTTTAATCTAGCGAACCAGTTAGACAAGACGAGTGAAATTGTTTTTTGATCTGTTTACGATCTATTTCTGAGAAAACGGGGGAACCTTCTCAACCATTTGTCGTGCATATTGGTTGAATCAAAATGAACTATGGCTTGTATGGCCTTTCGGCCAAAGCCGCCATATGCTTCAATGAGAAGAGATCATTTTCACGTGGGCAAGAATTGCCGAGGGAATTTCTGAGAGCGGGAGAATTTTATCGACTCCTCCAGCCTTGATCGCCTCTTTTGGCATTCCAAAAACGACACATGACTTTTCATCCTGCGCTAGATTTAAAGCCCCTGCTTTTTTCATATCTAACATGCCTGCCGCTCCGTCATTACCCATCCCTGTCAGGATGACCCCCACACTATTCGCACCCGCAAATCGCGCCACCGACTGAAACATCGGATCCACCGCTGGTCGGTGTCGATTCACAGGTGGTTCTTGATTGAGGGTCACATAATATTTAGCCCCGCTCCGCCGTAGCTCCATATGATAATTTCCAGGAGCTAAGAGTGCCTGCCCGGGAATCACACTATCGCCTTCTTCTGCCTCTTTGACGTGAATTTGGCACAATTCATTCAATCGATTGGCAAAAGTTTTTGTAAAATGTTCCGGCATATGTTGAGTCATGAGAATGGGTGGAGTATTCGGCGGAAGCACTTCCAGCAATTCTCTCAACGCTTCCGTTCCTCCGGTAGAAGACCCAATGGCAATAAGCGTATCGGTGGTCTTAATCATGGCCGATTGTGCGGCTAATGCTTTAATGCGTTCCGCGCACTCAGCCGAGTCAGGCGGCGTACGCTTCTTCACCGACGCTTGTGCCGCCGCTTTAATTTTACTCGTAATTTGCTCGGCTAATTCTGCTAAACCATGTTGTATATCCACCGAAGGTTTCGTGACAAAATCCACAGCTCCTGATTCCAACGCTTGCATGGTCGTGGCAGCGCCTTGTTCGGTCAGAGAACTCACCATCACAACAGGCATCGGACGAGCAGCCATCAGTTTTTGCAGAAAGGTCAGCCCATCCATCTTAGGCATTTCTACATCGAGCGTGAGGACATCAGGCTTGACCACCTTCATTTTATCTCGCGCGGCATAGGGGTCTGGGGCCGTTCCCACCACTTCAATTTCCGGATCCTCTGACAAAATTTCAGTCATCACTCCACGAATTAATGCCGAATCATCAACAATCAATACTCGAATCTTTGCTTCACTCATATCCTTCTCCTCAAATAGCCAGGAGTAAATAGGGAGAAATCAGGAGCAACAAACAGACTCCTATTGTAAGTAACGCGCCTCACTCCTTACGTTTTTTCATCAAAAGAGTGTTACCTCGGACTGCACAGGAGCTTGTTGTAGTTTCGCTTGATACTGTCCTTCCTCCTCCGCAATGGATTGCGCGACAACCCGGTCTAATTTCTTCAATAACACTTTCCCTGAATCGGTAAAAAAATACACTTTTCGTGGGCAGACATCGCCCACATTGGCTTTCAGGAGAGGAACACCTTCTCTCTCCAAATAATCGAGAGCCCAAGCGGCGTTCTTCGCGCCAATGTCGATGGTTCCATCATAAATTTTCCCACCACCAAAGACCTTGGCTTCAAGTCGATTCTTTTTCCCACCACGATTCAATATTTCGTTGATCAACATCTCCATGGCAAAACTACCATACCGCCCAGAGTCAGCCCAATTGTCGTGACCTTCGGTGTTCGAGGGGGCGGCCAACATAAAATGATTCATGCCACCTACGTTGACAAATGGATCCCGCAGGCACACAGAAATACACGAACCCAAGACGGTATACACCACCTTGGGTTCTTGGCTCACGAAATATTCGCCCGGCAAAATCACGGCCACTTCATACGGAAAACGAGTATCCTGTATGCGGCGAATATGACCAAATTCCATTAACGTTGAAGACATAATTTGGTAAAGTGCGAAATGAACAGTCCTGGGTCATGAGCACAACATCCCAGAGGGATCTTCTCAATTCTTCAGTCCCTTTTTCCCCCTGCTCACTCGTTCTTTTTTATTCGAACGGTTTTTGATAGATCGTTGGTTTAATATATGTAAACTGATGTTCAATCCATTGCAGACTTTCCGAATGCCCAATAAAAAGAAATCCACCAGGGCGGAGATAGCGATAAAATTTTCCCATAAGCGTCGCCTGTGTAGGGCGATCAAAATAGATCATGACATTCCGACAAAATATAACATCCAAGGGTGTACGAATGGGAAAGGCTGGCGCCATCAAGTTAATGCGACGAAACGCAATCATCTCGGCAAGATGCTTTCGCACTTTCAATTTTCCTGCCTGCTCGGCTTTCCCACGAAGAAAATGTCGACGCACAACATCTTGAGGAAGTTGGAGGACTCGCTCCTCGTCGTAAATTCCTGAAGCGGCCTTGGCTAACACCCGAGTAGAAATATCTGAGGCTAAGATTTTGATGTCCCATCTGGAAAAATCCGGAATCCCATCTTTCAAAGTCATGGCGATCGTATACGGCTCTTCTCCTGAGGAAGAAGCCGAAGACCAAATACGTAAGGAGCGAGTTGCCTGGACTTGGGGAAGCACCTGTTCTCGCAGAAAATCAAAATGGACTGGCTCTCGAAAGAAATCGGTTTTGTTCGTTGAAATAAGATCAACCAACTGAGTCAGTTCATCCTCTCCTCCCTTTCCATTCACGCGATCAAAATAGGCTTGATAGGATGGGAGTTCTAATTCCCGTAACCGTTTGCCCAACCGAGACGTCAGCAAGCTCTTTTTAGGCGTATCAAGGGTAATCCCGACTTGTTGGTAAATCAGCGATTGAAACTGCTCAAATTCTTTGTCGGTTAATGTCGCGCTCATGAATACGTCCTAGTGAAGGTTACACGTCTATAACACCAAGAAAAAATGGAACCCGTGAGGTGAAAATCGTACAACCTAAAGACAAACATTCCGTTTCCCATCCTTGTCTCCCTACCCCGTAAGGTCTTATAACCTATTTTCCATTCACATCTATGAGGCCATAAGGAAGAAATTTCTGCTATGGGTGTCTGAGAGAATTTCTTGTAAGTGGGAATCTGTCAGGAGGCCCGAAGGACCTGATCAACAAGCCCGTAATACTCAATTCTTTTATCGGTAGGGAGCCGACCAGAAATAAGTCTCAATATTTCTTTTTTTCAACGAAATTGAAGGAAAAAATGGAAGGTCGATAGAGAGGGGGACCCGAAAAATACAAAAAAATGGCGTAGGTGGTTGGTTCACCACCCACGCCATCATCAGGACATGGTCCTAGAAAATCGGATTATTTCATTCTGACAACAATCGCGCCCATGAAATCACCTTTTTTCCAATCTTTTTTGGTGGTCTTGGGGTGATTATTGTGGCAATCGGCACAACCTTGAACAATAGCAAAATCTGCAGACATCCCAATGGTTTTCCCACCATCTTCTCCTGTGAGAACCTTTTTCCCACCGGCCAATGCCGCTAACATTTCCTTTTCTGCCGGACTTTTTGCGGCATTCGAAGCATACAACGGATCAGTTCCGAGGAGGCCGAGCTCAAATTCGCGAATTTCTTTGCCAATTTCTTTCACGAATTGGGCTGGTAGCATGATCCCATGATCATCTTTGACCCAATCTTCATTACCCTTCATTCCGCCTTTTTTGGAATCTGCAAGCACACCTTTCACGTAGACTGTTCGTGCAGCCTTGACCGTGGCCAAAACCATCTCAATGGCTTTGCCTTTGGTGATGTCAGCCGCTTGTCCAACTGGCAAGACTAGCAAGAGCGAAATCACAAAGATTCCAAACATCGTCCCGATCGCAGTCAATCGTCTCATAGAGCCCTCCTCCTGTGAATGTTGAGACCCATAAATAACTGAATGAACCATCCTGGTCGTGTGGGGGGCCTAAGCCTAGCCGACATTACCTGGAACAGTCAACAGAATCTGTAGGAAGTGAACGGCGGAAATTCAGGAATGAGGGACATGGAGTAGGAAGAAAAAACTTTCGTGAGCAGTCAAGCGTCAGGCGTTAACTGAATATGAATGTTTCGCCTGACGCTTACCGCTTTACGTCCTAAAATTCCTCAAAGAAATCATCCTCCCCTTTGGAAGAACTTTTCCCATTGCCGCTCCCGACGCCGACCG
>JAJDBR010000115.1 GCA_029261275.1 Nitrospirales bacterium | reverse complement strand
GGGTATGTGTTTATGGTGGTGATGGTGTGTGCGTTGTTGCCTATGCCTATTGCGGGCTATTGGCTGATGCGAGCGGTATTTGAATTCAGACAGCAAATGGGCATCACCATGATGGGCGGGATGTTGTCGTGGTTGTTTGTTCTCCAGGCTATTACGGTTGGTGTGTTGTTTTTGGGGATCAATTATTATATTTGGCAATCCTTGGCTCGCTTGCAGGGAGGTGAGCGCTTCCATCCATATTTTAAAGCCATCGTCTTTGCCTTGATGGCCTGTTTCATGGTGTGGTTTACCCCTCATACGTTAGCCACGAGTGCGAGCGAAATGAAGGCAATGGGGGCGGCCCAACATCCGGTTATCGGACAATTTGGAGTCATGTCTGCAAAAAATGGGGCAATCAATGTCATGATATGTTTGACGGCTCTCAGTTTTATTTTGTATCGCCGTGCGAATAAAATTGCGACAGTCTCATGGGCATCTTGGGGGAATATGCTTTTGGGCCTGTTGTTTGTCTCGGGTATTGGGACTATTGTGGGAATAGCCATTTATGGATTTTATATTCCGGCGAATGTGCGCGTCGGCTTGTCCGCTCAGCAAGGGGCCACAACTGCGACGGTGGTGATTGGCGGGCTATTTCTGAATTACTTGCTGCTGCGGGGCTCAAAGATCATTGGCCCGATCCGATGGGGACACATTACCCCGCGTGGTATGGTGGCGTTGCTTATTGTGGCGGCGGCTTTTTCTTGGGTGATGGGACTCATGGGATATATTCGGTCGGCTGGTCGATTGGAATGGCATGTCAATGAATTGCTGCAAGATGAGTCTCCATGGGCCTTCACGCCTTCAATCGGATTTGCTGCGAAGATGGTGACGATTAATATGTTCGCCTTTTGGTCAGCGGTGTTTTTCGTCTTTTGGCTCAGCCAGTGGGATCATCGAGTGAGCGAGCAACGAATGGCTCAGTCAGTTCGCTCAACGCCCGTGGTTCAAGTTCTTTCACAAGAGGAATCAGCATGACTCTAGATTTACATGGCCAGCGACCTCGTCGCGTTGAATTCATGATGCGTACCTGGTGTCTATCTCTCTGTTTCGTGGGAATGATTGTGTGTGTGAATGGGTTGAGTTTGGGCTGGGCCGAAGAATCCACCAACTCTGGGGCTTCCATCCTCATCGAAGATTTCCGTAGTCCGGACGAACGAGGGTTTCCACAAGGATGGGGCGCACAACGAAGTGTCGTAACTGCGCATGAAACCTACATGATTCAAGAAGAGGACGGGGTCTCTTTTCTCAGAGCCAAAAAGGCCAGTCAGCGAGTGTATACGAAGCAGATGACATGGGCTCCCAAGACCCATCCCATATTAGTATGGCGATGGCGGCTTCAGGTGGTTCCAGAGGGAGAGGGATTTATTGCGGCGGTATACCCTTCCTTAGATACGGATATGATGTTTATCCCTGTCAATACGAAATATGTATGGAGCGCCACGTTGCCAGTGGGTTCGATTAAAGAAGGTGGAATGTTTAGTTCGACGGAAATGGTGATCCGAAGTGGGGCAGAGCCGATTGGCGAGTGGGTGGAAGAGCGAGTCAATGTCTATAAAGATTTTTTGGAAATCCATAATCATGAACCGGCGGCCTTGGCTTGGGGAATTTCGTTGTTAGGTGGTTCAGCTGTAGAGATTGATTTTGGTTCGCTTCGAGTTGAGTCCGAGTAAAGCGCAAGTTTTTATATTGAGAGAAGCTGATGTCCCCATCAAAAATATTTGATGTTGTGTTAGGAGCTGTAGTCTTAGGGGCGGTCGGGGTTCTGACAGGTCTATCCATGGGTGTGGGGTTTCTCCCAATAGCTCTGGTAGTCGGATTGTGTTTGGGGGCAGGCGTTGGATTTTTTGGCGGACGACGATTCTTTTTGAGTATCTTTGTGGGTACGATTTTTGGAGGATTGTTAGCGTGGCATTTAGGTGGGGTTGATGCCCTTTCCGTCGGGGCTTCTTCTGGTGCAGCGATGGGCGGTTTTTTGGGAATTTGGATTTCGATGCTGCTCGATCTCTTGCAAAAACGAAATGACTCTTTGCTCTCTTCGCCTATCGAGGAATCGAGTCACCCTGAATCATGACTGGTTAAAAGAATTGGTCCTCAATGCGTAATCGAATAATAGAGTAAGGTAAACGGATGGAAAGTCGTGGAGTTCTCATAGGGTCAATTATCTTTGTCTTTGCCTCGTTTATTGGGATGATGGTGTTGTTCGTGTATGAAACGTCCAAGAGTAAACGTGAGATGGAAGCGCTGATGGCAGGCCGCTCCACGAAGGCGCGTGTCCTTCAGCCTATGCCAACTCAGGATTTTTCTATGTATAAAACAATTATTGGGGATGACAACCGAGTGATGGTAGAAATCCCTGAAGGTCCTTTTACGATGGGTGTTAGCGATGGAGATCCTGATGAAGGCCCGGCTCACCCTGTGTATCTTCAGACGTTTTATATGGACATAAACGAGGTGACTCAAGCGGAGTATGAACGATACGTGAAAATGACCAAACGAGAAAAGCCAAAAGTGCCTGTGTTTGAAGATAAGATCGAAAAACTCCTCAGTCCTGATTTTCCTGTGGTTGGGCTCACGTGGAATGATGCCTTTGGGTATTGTCGCTGGGCGAGTAAACGGTTACCGACGGAAGCGGAGTGGGAAAAGGCGGCCCGTGGCGAAGGTAAGCGACGCTACCCCTGGGGGAATAAATTTGAACATTCGTTTGCAAACGTAGATGGACTCGACGATGGTTTTCAATACCTAGCACCGGTCGGATCCTTTGAGGTGGGGAGGAGCCCTTTTGGGCTCTATGATGCCACGGGAAATGTGGCAGAATGGGTGATGGATGACTATACGGCAGATTATTACCAGAACGCTCCCTACCGTGATCCTCCTGGCCCAAAAACCGATGATGTCTTTAAAGTGATTCGCGGAGGGTCTTGGCGTGAATCCCGATTAGGCGCGCGTGTCACGAAGCGATTTTCGGCTAAGATGTGGCGAACCGATTCGACTGTAGGGTTTCGTTGTGCAAAAGATCCTCCAACTGATAATACCCCTTCGACCTAGGCAGGGGTCTTCAACTTTTCTTGTTGCGGTTGTGGTGCCTAGGGAATTGGTGAAGGTGGTTGATCTCGGATAAGGCATCCAATGGATACTCGGTTTAAAGTCGTTTTTCTCCTTGCGATTCTGGTGATGTGCAGCTTGCCAATCATGGGAATCTTGAAAGGCCCACCTCTTCCAATCGAGAAGCCTGATTCCCAGTTTTCTCCATCCAATAAAACATCCGCCTCGACGCAAAAAAACATCAAACTTTCAGAAGAGACCATGGTCGAAATCCCAGCTGGGGAATTTATTCTAGGGAGCAATCAAGGCGGCTACAATGAAAAGCCCCAACATGCCTCAACGTTAGGGATCTATTGGATCGATCAGTACGAAGTTACCTATCAGCAGTATATGGCGTTCGTTGAAGCCACAGGGCATCGGCAGCCTGGGCCACCATCCCGTTACGCCAGGAAGCTCGAAGCTCTTCGCGGAATCAATCAACCGGTCACCTACGTATCCTGGAATGATGCCGTAGCCTATTGCGAATGGAAAGGTAAGCGACTTCCCACTGAGCGAGAATGGGAAAAAGCGATCCGAGGTTCAGATGGTCGAACCTGGCCCTGGGGTGAAGGCAGAGAGGGGTTTCCAGCCAACTTTGATGGGGAGGAGGATGGCTATGAGGTCACGGCACCGGTGGGAAGCTTTTCGAAAGATCAAAGTATGTATGGAGTGTATGATGGGGCTGGAAATGTGATGGAATGGGTGGAAGATTGGTACGTTGAAGATATCTACAGCAGGGCCGTGAAACCAGGCGGCGTCCGATCTCAACCCGTTTCAACATATAAAACGATGCGTGGCGGAGGGTATACGAGTCAAGGCGTTGACTTGCGGATTACCAATCGAAGTTTTATTGTTCCAGATTTTCGCGATGAAACGATTGGATTCCGATGTGCCAGGTCAAAAGAGGGCAAGGAGGCGGCAAGCTTAGCTACTGAATTACTGAACGTTATCCAAGAAAATCGAAGTAGTAAAGGATGAGAAATACGGCCAGGAGAATATTGACAACCATTCCGGCCAAAACTATAATGTCGAACACTTTTGCATTGGTACGCATAGGTTTTCCTTTTTTTCGAAAGCAATAATTATTTGAAATACCATGATATTTAAGAATCTGTCAATGAAAATTTTTAGGTGTATCTATCTAAATAGAAACGTGTATTAATCAAGGGGTGGTGAACAATGGCTGAGGCAGGACCAATTCGAGAAGCAACGAGGACAGAGACGCAAGTAGGGAAAGCAATATTTTATCTCACGTGTGCAGTGAGCTTGTGGTTTTTTTATTGGTTTGCTGGCATTCAGTGTCCTTGTTGATTATTTAGCACTTCCAACTTGAATGTAAATTTATTGAATTCCTTGAAGGAGGATTCTAATGACTGTTGTATATGTCTTAATTTCTACTGCCATTTGTTTAGCGTATTTCATCGGGATAGATTGGTTGCTTATGGATTCTCAGGGGTTAGACTTTTTTTATATGTTTAGGTGATCAAATTTAGCTGTAGTTTTTTTAGGCAAGCATGATGGATAAGCGAAATGCGAAGTTGTCAAAGAATAAATTTAGTTGTACAAACATCACGTTTTCAAAGGAGGTAGGTCCATGGGTCGCCTGTTCACTCCAATGACCCGAGGTAAGAAGAGGTTTTCCGCTGTCACCGCATTGATTGTGGCTGGAGTGTTTTTAACGCTCCCCATAATTTTATCGGTAACAGCAATGGCCGGTGGTGGTGGTGGAGGTTCTGCTGGTGGCCCTCCCCCCGAAGTATTAGAGCAACGGAAGGCTGCGGCAGCTGCGGCAGCTGAAGCAGGAGAGAGCGTAGAGGGAGAAGCGGTAAAGATAGAAACGGGCCGTGATGTCTATTACAAGACAGAGGGTCCAGCTATTGGTATGCCTGCCCCTATTACTGCGGATAATGAAACATTTTATCCTCGGTATAACTTTGAGAGCCGAGTTCTCCTGTGGGTAGCTAATCAACAGCATCTCTACTATGGCAGCTTTGTGCTCGCGGTTCCGATTTTTTGTATGTGTATCGAGTTTGCGGGCATGATTAGCAAGGATAAGGCTATGGCCAAAAAGTATGATCAATTGGCCTATGACTTTATCAGGATTAGTTTAACTGCCTATTCCCTGACGGCCATTCTTGGTGGAATTCTCATCTTTACCTTCCTGACCCTCTATCCCGCCTTCTTTGGTTATTTGTCTGGTATTTTCCGCCCAGTCATGCACATTTATGCGTTGACGTTCGTTGCGGAAAGTGGGGTCCTCTACATCTATTACTATGGCTGGGACAAAATGAGGGAAGGCGTGCTGAAGTGGGTTCACTTAAGTATGTGTGTCATCCTGAATGTCATCGGAACCGTGCTGATGTTCTTGGCTAATTCCTGGATTGCCTTCATGATGTCCCCTGCTGGCGTGGATGAGCAGGGGCGATATTTGGGAAACATATGGCATGTTTTGCATACGGCCCTTTGGAATCCTTTGAATGTGCATAGAATTTTAGGAAATATGGCATTCGGTGGGGGCGTGGTGGCAGCCTATGCAGCCTATCGCTTCCTTTCTTCAAATACAGACGAAGAACGAGCTCATTATGATTGGATGGGTTATATCGCCATGAGCTTAGGCGTGGCGTTTCTTATTCCCTTACCCTTCGCGGGGTACTGGTTGATGCGCGAGGTGTATGCCTACAGGCAGCAAATGGGCATCACCTTGATGGGTGGATTGTTGGCGTGGTTATTCATTATTCAGGCTACGATGATTGGAATTCTCTTCCTCACCACAAATTATTACTTGTGGCAAGCTCTAGGGCGGATGACGGGAGGGGAAAGATTTCAAAAGTATATTAAGTATCTCGTGTTTATATTAGTTGTAGGACTCCTGGTCTTTATTACGCCGCATACCATTGTGATGTCTCCTGCTGAATTGAAAGCTATGGGAGGTCAACAACATCCGGTGTTGGGTAACTATGGTGTGATGTCTGCTAAAAATGGTGGAATTAATGCCATTATTATGACGACCATTCTAAGTTTTATTTGGTATCAGCGAGGGAATAAAGTGCCCACGGTGAGCTGGTCAAAATTCGGAAATATATTTATGGGGTGTTTTTTCGTAGTTGCCCAAATAAATAATATTGCGCTCGCCGTCTATGGATATTTCATTCCAGCAAACGTGCGAATTGGGTTGTCTGTACCTCAGGTGGCTGGGACGTTGTCTTGCTTACTTCTCATGACGCCATTAAATTTGGCCATGTTGAAAGGTGGAAGACAATTAGGCCCCATTCGATGGGGTCAAATACCGCCCCGATCCCAATATGCGATAATCATGTTGGCCACGGCATTCACTTGGATGATGGGCTTGATGGGGTATATTCGTTCATCGGTGAGATTGTTCTGGCATGTCAACGAAGTCATGCGAGACAACTCTCCATGGGCCTATACCCATACCATTGGTTTTGCAGCTAATGTTATTTCCTTTAACGTGTTATTTTTCTGGATCAGTATCATGTTTGTCTTTTGGCTCGGAACTCTAGGTGCCAAGAAAGTAGTGATAAAGGGCCCAGTTTCAGAGCCCATTCCTGCTGGGGCATCCCCGCAGCCGGCAACGAGTCATTAATGAAAAAAGGTCTTAACCAATAATTATATGCCCCTCATCGGGGCAAAAGTTGGAGGAGTATACAGTGGTTGAATTATTAGCAAGAGCATGGGACTTGGGGTGGCCAATAATGGTTATGCTTGTCGGCCTCCTAGTCTACTTTCAAGCGACCATTAAGGATCCTGAACGAAAAAAACGCGCAACATTTCAGACATTAATAGGAATATTGTGCATGTTTTTGGTGCTGATTGCTGTTTCAAATTATACCCATAATTTTGAAAATGATCCCGGGAAACTTCCTATATCATTGGTCATGATTACATCCATGGCTTTCATTATGGGTTTATATTTCGTAAATATAAGTGCCTTGATGAAAATCGGGGGATTTATGTTTTTTGTGGCTGCTGCCCTATCGGGTTATGGGAAT
This sequence comes from Nitrospirales bacterium, assembly GCA_029261275.1. Lineage (GTDB taxonomy): Bacteria > Nitrospirota > Nitrospiria > Nitrospirales > UBA8639 > Nitrospira_E. The sequence continues at coordinate 26,526 of JAJDBR010000115.1, read as the reverse complement.
TGGCTTCCACAGGTGGAGGGTGGGTTTCCTCCTCCGGTTGTAAAATTAGACTTTCAAAGTATGTCTCCTCAGCAATTGGGAGATGAAGGTGAAAAAATCATCTTTGGCGGAATTGGTCAAAGCAAAACGCAAGGAGCCATTGGCAAAGGGCAGTGTCCCTTGTGTCATGGTTTTCAAAAGGGGTTCTTGAGTGAACGAGCGCCAAACCTTTTTAATATTCCTGCTCGAGCTTCTGAGCAATTAAAAGCCCCCACTTATCATATGAATGACGCAGCCGCTAGAAATACAGAACAAAAGGAATCTTTTGAGGGATCAGGAACAGCCACAAATGCCCAAGAATATATTGCTGAATCTCATGCTTGTCCGAGTTGTTTTGTGGTTCCAGGTTTTGGGGTCAAGGGATCAAACGACACGGTCAGTCCAATGCCAAGAATCCATAAGCCACCAATTTCTCTGCAACTTGGAGAATTAGCGGCAGTTGATACTTGGATGTACACTCGGGAAGGCGTGGAGTCCCCAGGATATGATGCTATTGTAGCTTCCTATGAAAAGTTTATTCCTGAAGCGGACCGACCTGTAGCAACTGAAGGTGATGAAGAAGGCAAGGGAGGTAACATGTTGGTCGATGGGTCTGAATCTCATGACGACCTCTTTATGGGTGCAGGCTGCCCGGCTTGTCATACTATTCCTGGGATTGAAGGGGCAACGGGGAAAGTTGGGCCGGAGCTTTGGGAGGGTACCAATGCTCCCAAGAGAATGAAAGATGCCGGGTATGCTGGAAAAGCGAAAACAACAAAGGAATATATTACTGAATCAATTTTAGACCCCAGTGCATATGTGGTGACAGATTTCCCAGATAATCAAATGCCAAAAGACTTTGGTTTGAAGTTAACCGGTGGGGCTCTTAGTAAAATTGTCGATTATTTAGCGGCATTGGAAGAGGGAAAGCCTTTACCGGCTAAAGAATAGAATTTGATCTACAGGTGTAAACCTCGAATATAGGAGTATGGAAGAATGAAGTGGATTCCATTAGTCGAAGGCCAAATGCCGATGCAGATGATTGCGGAGTTGGCCATCTGCATTCTGTTCTTTTCTACCTGCAACTATCTGCTCAAGAAAGCGGGTGTTGGAGTGCCAAAGTTTTGGGCGGGTATCCTGGTTTGGTGTTTTGTGAATTTGTTTTATTTGAAATACCGAATCTATCCACCCATACCTTTCAGTGTTAGGGCCATTTATGGGACCGTGTCGGCTTGTGGTATTTTTATGTGGGTGTCTGGTTCGCAGGAAGAATGGTTGGAGTTTAAACGGCCTATCATCAATGTTCTGGATGGCAACACGGCATTTACAAAGGTATTGAGGACCGCATTGTTGCTTCTTTTACCAATAGGTTTAGGAGCCTTTGCCTATAACTCCCTTCTCCCAAGTTTTGATGAACCAATTGAGCTGCGGACGGTACATCCAGCGCCACCGGCCACCACGAAGGTGCATGGGAAGACGTATGTGCTCCAAACAGCACAACAGCCTTATCGCATTGATACGGAAGGTAAATACGATCCGGCCTACTCAAATGCTCATATCGTAGACCAATCCATGGGCCGCCTCATGAAAGACGTCAATAGCTCTGAAGACAACCCTTGGGACCCAAACGCCAAGGGTTATATTAAGCATGTACGAGAAGGCGGTGAGATTTTCTTCCAGAACTGCCATTTTTGTCATGGCGATAATTTGAATGGACGCGGACTGTGGGCTTTTGCCTTTAACCCGATTCCAGCCAACTTCACGGACGCGGGTACCATAGCCCAGTTGCAGGAAACATTTGTGTTCTGGCGCGTAGCAAAAGGTGGCATCGGGTTGCCAGGTGAAGGATTTCCCTGGGCCTCGGTCATGCCCCCATGGGAACAGCATCTCACCGTCGATGAAATCTGGAAAGTCATCATGTTCGAATATTGGCACACAGGCTATTACCCCCGGACTTGGGATTAAGGAGGGCCTAGCCAATGAGCATGGAACAAACCTATATAGTTAATTCAGGAACAACGAGGGAAACAATGAACAGACTGGAAATGGATAGCCGATGGCGTTTAGGGGCACCAGCGAGCCTCCTCGCTTTAGGGGTCCTTATGGTAGGCGTAGGCCTTGGTAGTCCCGCCTTTGCGCAAGAGGCCGAAGGGTTTGTCACAAACACATTGCCTGGACCGCCGCCTGCGGAGCAGGTCGAAGCTGGGAAAAGGGTGTATTTCACCAAATGTGTTTGGTGTCATGGGGTGAATGGCTCTGGGGATGGCCCAGGAGCTGATCGGCTTTGGCCTCGTCCACGAAACTTTAATGCCGGAACTTTTAAGATTCGTCATACCGCGAGTGGAGAACTGCCGTTGATTGACGTGGATCTCTTGCAAACCGTCACCCATGGGTTACCCGGCTCTGCAATGCCCTCGTGGGAAGGGATCTTGAGTGAAGATCAGCGTCGAGATGTTTTGGCATTTGTGACTACTGAACTTGTACAAGAACGGTCATGGCAGGATGAAGAATTTGAAGAATTACATGTCCTCGAACTTGATAAGTTAGCGGCAGCAGCCGTGCCAGCCTCAGCCGAATCCATTAAGCGTGGTTCAGAGCTTGTAATAGAGAATAAGTGTATTGAATGTCACGGGTTAGAGGGTCGTGGCGATGGCAATGCGTTTAATCTAAAAGATGACTGGGGTTTCTCGATTCAACCGGCGGACTGGCATAAATGCTGGAATTTCCGAGGCAGCCGTCAAGATGCCTACAATGTTAAAAATATTTTCCGGACATTCTCAACCGGGATCAATGGCACCCCAATGCCTTCGTTTGCGGATAACACGACGGTTGAAGACCGCTGGCATATTGCCAACTATGTCGGTTCCCTTTGTGAACGTGACACAGATGTGGATATTGCAGGTGGCCAAGTCACTGATGAGATTGCGGCTACTCTTGCTTCGGCGAAACCTCGAGGGATTGATCCACTGACCGACAAACCAAAAGTAAACTTTGTCATTCCATCAAAGTTTGCTGAAGGTGAGTTGCCGAAAGATGAGCATGATCCTCGTTGGTATGATGAGCGATGGGAAAAAGAAGGTCGCCGCATTGTGGCTATTGGTGGCCAAATTACTCATAAGCCCCGCAACTTTGTGACCCGTATTGATGATATCTGGGTGCAATCACTGTACAACGAAACTCATGTGACCATGATGTTTCGGTGGGATGATCGGACGAAAAGCATCCAAGAAGATGAGGTCGATTGGGATCCATACGAAGTGAATCTTGCGGATTATGGCATTGTTGAACAAGAGCCAGGAGGCAGTAGATTTGATGATGATGGCATGCATCCAGACTCGATTGCGGCCAAACAAACGAGCTACCAAGTATTTAATGATGGGTTAGCCTTTCAAATGCCCATTAAATTTCAAGAATTGCCTCCGCCACGGAAACCTCGTTATTTCTGGGGTGATGAGGGCTTCCCTGTCGATATAGCCAAATGGACAGCTGATGGCAATCTGTTGGCTTATGAAGGCACAGGCTGGGACCAAGATCTTGAAGGTCGAGATGATTTTACTGAGCAGCTTAAGCTGGAAAAAGCCGAATGGAAAGACGGACGGTGGACGGTCATTATTTCCCGTCCGCTAAAAGCGGATTATGAAGCTGATACCTATATTGAATTAGGGAAATATATTCCGATTAACTTTTTTGTGTGGGATGGCCACAATGGCGATGTGGGTCGGAAGATGGGTGTCTCGGCTTTCTATTATCTGGTATTAGAGCCACCGATTCCATCCGAAGCTAAATGGTACGCTGGTTTGGCTGCAGTGGGGTTGGTGATCGTTGAGGGATGGATTTTGACCCGTCGGTCAAATCGACGAAAAGAACTCGGGACGAAATAATATTTTCTATCAGGCTCTGAGGGTCTGATGGCAAGAATAGGAGAAGGGGGTGGGTTTTCCCACCCCCTTTTTTTTTATGACAGATCAAAGAAAATTCCCCAACATTACTGGTGTCATTCTAGGTGGGGGACAAAGTCGAAGAATGGGGCGTGATAAACGACGCCTTCATTGGGACGGGGAAACTTTTCTAGACCGGGTGTGTCGAATAATGAACAGTTTATTTGATGAAGTTCTTGTTGTGACTGCCCAAAAGGATTATGACTGTTCCCATCTACCTGCTCGATTAGTGACTGACAAAATTCCAGGAATGGGCTCTTTGGGGGGGCTATATACCGGTTTAATTGAAGCCAAAAATTCCCTTACCTTTGTGGTCGCCTGCGATATGCCTTTTTTATTAAAAGAAAGTATTGCTCGTATATGTTTGGGTCCTATCAGTGACGTTTTAGTCGTGGAACTTACTACCGGCCTGCAGCCGTTACATGCCCGTTATTCCAAGCGATGTTCTCCGATTATTGAACAGATGATTCATGAAGGGGATTTAAAAATTCAAAATTTATGCTCCCGAACTGAAATAAGAGTCGACACAATTGGAGAAACATTGTTTGACGATATTGATCCCAGCCGGCAGTCTTTTTTGAATATTAATACTCCTGCAGATTTAGAATTCGCCCGGAAACGTTTTTCTCATTTCTCCCACCCCCAATGATGGGGCTTTTCTATAAATATTTTATTGTTAAAAGGCTTTCAGGAGAGGGATGATTCTGATTGGATTTTGAACGCTATTAGAATCCTTGCCTTGATAAAAAACCTGTGCTACATTCGCCGCTGAAAAATCCCCTTATTTTTTGCATAGATAGGATGATTTGACGTGGAGGTATTACTCCAGAATCAGGTGGTTGAAGCTATTAAGGCCACCTTAGAAAAGGCCAATGAGGTTTGGGGATTACCTATTGGTACCATTCCTACTCCCATGGTGGAACCACCCAAACGTCCAGAATGGGGGGATTTTTCCTGTAATGTCGCCATGACCTTAGCGTCGACTGTTCGGCAATCTCCTTTGAAGGTGGCTGGGGTCTTGGCAGCAAGTCTTGGTAAGCAATTCCCTGAACTGTTCGAACGTATCGATGTCGCTCCGCCTGGTTTTTTAAATTTCACGCTGCATCCTTTGCGTTGGATTGAAGTGTTGCGAGCGATCGAGAGGCAAGGGTCTTCCTATGGGACGAGTCAAATTGGAAAAGGGACATGCATAAATTTGGAATTTGTGAGCGCGAATCCAACCGGACCGTTACATGTGGGACATGGGCGTGGAGCTGCACTGGGTCAGGCGATAGCCTCGCTCCTGACGGCTTCAGGCTTCAAAGTTTCTCGGGAGTTTTACATTAACGACGCTGGGCGACAGTTACAGTTATTAGGACGGTCTGTTTATGCACGCTATCGAGAATTGTTAGGGAAGGATTCGTCGTTTCCTGAAAATGGGTACCATGGAGATTATATCAAAACGTTAGCCGAATCTGTCGCCCATACTCATGGAGAGACTTTATTATCGGAGAACCCGTGCGACCAGGCAGAAACGATCTGTGCCCAAGTGGCCAGTCAGATTTTATTAGATCGTATCCAGAAGGATTTGGCCACCTTTGGTGTGAGCTTCGAGACCTGGTTTTCAGAAGCGACCCTTCATTCCAAGGGAGCAGTCCAGTTGACCTTGGATGAATTGCGGGAACGAGACCTTGTGAAAGAAGAAGACGGAGCTTTGTGGTTTCGTTCTTCGGAATTTGGTGACGAGAAAGATCGTGTCGTCAAAAAACAAGATGGAAGTTATACCTATTTGGCTGCAGATATGGCGTATCATCGAGATAAATTAGCGCGAGGTTTTGACACCCTCATTAATATTTGGGGTGCGGATCATCATGGGTATATTCCACGGATAGAGGCGACGGTGCAGGCCTTTGACCATGCCAAAGAGTCGTTGCGCGTGGTGTTGGTGCAAATGGTGAGTTTGCTGCGTGGAACACAGAAGATTGAGATGTCTAAACGTGCTGGAGAGTTTGTGACTCTGCGAGAGGTCGTGGATGAAGTCGGCGCCGATGCCGCCAAGTTTTTTTTCTTGATGCGGAGGGCCGATACCCATTTAGATTTTGATCTGGAATTGGCCAAACAACAGTCTTCAGATAACCCGGTCTACTATGTGCAATATGCCCATGCTCGGATAGCCAGTGTTTTTCGCGTCGCCCAGGAACGCCACGTGCCTCTCCCAGCTATTCAGGATGTGGATCCGACGTTATTGCTTCATGAAGAAGAGTTGGGATTGATCAAGACTCTGGCGCACTATCCCTTTATTCTTGAGGGGAGTGCCGTCGCCTTAGAGCCCCATCGTGTGACGTTTTATCTTCAAGAGCTTGCGGCGCAATTTCATTCATATTACAACAAACATCGGGTGCTCCCTCCAGTGGACCATACAGACGTTTTTGACAATGGCGCTCAGGAAGGGTCAATGGAGAAAAACGGATATGGGGTGGGCTCGGGAAAAGAATCTATTAAAGTCCCTCTCACGCCGGCTGTGACGGCTGCGCGCTTGACCCTGCTGCGTCATGTGCAGATGGTCCTTCGGAATGGCCTCACCCTCCTCGGAATTTCTTCTCCTGAGAAAATGTAACGAATCGGCAGGTCGACCTAGAATGACTCTTTCAAATCTACAATCCCTCGCCTCGTCCGGCGAGAATCGTTTTCAAGTCCACCATCCATCTGCAACTGGGGCACGGTTAGGCCTGCTGTCTACGTCACATGGACATATCGACACGCCGGCCTTTATGCCAGTGGGTTCACAAGGGACTGTCAAAGGCTTGGATCCTCACGAAGTCCGTGATTGTGGCTTCCAGATGATTTTGGCTAATGCGTATCATCTATTTCTTCGACCTGGTCATGAGCTGGTTGAAGCTCAAGGAGGATTGCATGAATTTATGCAATGGTCTGGAGGAATCCTTACCGATAGTGGTGGCTTTCAAATGGTCAGCCTTGCCGATTTTTGTAAAATTACAGAGGAGGGTGTGAGGTTTCGTTCCCATATCAATGGAGAATGGCATATGCTCTCGCCCGAGAAAAGCATAGGCATTCAGGTGGCGCTGGGTTCAGATATTATGATGGTGTTGGATCATTGCCCCACCTTTCCCTGCACCAAACCGCAAGCTTTGGAAGCCATGAAGCGCACAACTCGCTGGGCCAAGCGTTGTGCCGATGTCCCTAAAAAACCTCATCAATGGATGTTTGGGATTATTCAGGGCGGGGTGTTCCCTGACTTGAGGAAGGAATCAACCCAGGAGTTGGTCGCCTTAGATATGGATGGGTATGCCCTGGGTGGTCTCTCGTTAGGTGAAGAAAAGCCCGCGATGTTTGAGATGATTGAAACGGTGGTACGTCTTCTTCCTCCTGACCGTCCTCGGTATCTCATGGGCGTTGGGCTCCCTGAAGATCTTGTGGAGGGTGTCGCTCAAGGGTTGGATTTATTTGATTGCGTTATCCCTACTCGGCATGGTCGAACCGGTTGGCTTTTTACGTCCACTGGGCGGGTTCTAATCAAGCAGGCCCGCTATACACAAGACCCCAACCCTATTGATGCCAACTGTGGGTGCCCTGTATGTCAACGATTTTCAAGGGCCTATTTACGGCATTTATTTATTTCTCGTGAAATGTTAGGTGTTCGACTGAATACTGTGCACAATCTTTGGTATTATGGAAAGCTTATGGCCGGATTGCGCCAAGCCATCAGGGAAAATCGATTCGAAGAATATCGGAAGGATTTTTATCGCCGTCGTGAATCGGTGGATCATGATCCTCTGACTCAGGACGCAGTTAATTGATTGCGTCATGTTAAACTCTTTGTCATTTTGAGGTAGGTATGGATTTTTTTTCGCAAGCATGGGCGCAAACTGAAGGGGCGGGCACCGATGCCTCTGCAGGATTATTGTCTCTTATCCCCTTTGTCTTGATTTTTATTGTCTTTTATTTTTTGCTTATTTTGCCGCAACAACGGCGGCAAAAAAAACAACGAGAATTGTTGGAGGCCATTAAAAAAGGCGACAAGGTGATCACCTCCTCCGGGATCTGGGGAACGGTGACGAATTTGGATAAAGAAACGGTTACATTGCAAGTTGCCGATAATACGAAAATACGGTTGCAACGTGATCATATTTCGAGCATTCGTACATCGAGTGAATCATGATGGATCAAGAGGTTAATACATGAAAAAACTTCGTGGGAGATTTCTTCTCCTTTTTGTGGTGACTGCGGTGTCATGTATTTTGGCACTGCCTTCCTTCCCAGGGCTGTACCAAGCGTTACCCGAGGGCTTGAGAAATATTCTGAGCCACCAGGGTTTGTCGTTGGGTTTGGACCTCCAAGGTGGGATTCATCTCGTGTTGGAAGTGGAAGAAGAGCGAGCCGTGGAGATTGCTGTTGATCGTTTGCGAAAGGCGATTGAAGACCTTTTGGCCGAAAAAACGATTTCGGTTGATAATGTGAGTCGAGAGGGGGCGAATGGCCTCTCGATAGATTTGCAAAATGAATCGGATGCAGATGAGGTTCAGACACTTTTGAATGATTCTTTCCCGAGTTTTGTCTCTCAAAAAAAATCAGGGACTCGCCTAGAATACGAACTCAGTCCTGATGATGTGGAACGCATCAAAACCTCAGCCATTAATCAAGCACTTGAGACAATCCGGAATCGTATTGACCAATTTGGGGTGGCTGAACCGCTGATTCAGCGATTGGGGCTCAATCAAATTGCGATTCAGTTACCAGGCGTTCAAGATCCGCAACGCGCCAAAGATCTCATCCAAAAAACGGCCTTATTGGAATTCAAAATGCTGTATGAATCACCAGTGGCGTTAGATTTGCCGTCACGGGTGGAAAGAGGCCAGGAAGAAAACGTTCGGGAAGAGTTTGTAGGGAAAGTTCCAGATGAGGCCGAAATCTTATTTGAAACGGTTGAAGACCAGCTGAATGAATCCACCTATAGCATTCCCTATCTGGTGAAAAAAGATGCGGATTTAATTGGTGATCTTCTTCAAGATGCGCGCGTGTCGATTGGAGATTTCAATGAACCTAATGTGAGTGTGACGTTTGATAGCAAGGGTGCGCGTGAATTTGACCTCGTCACAGCCGCCAATGTGGGAAAACGAATGGCGATTGTATTGGATGGAAAGGTGTACTCCGCCCCAACGATCAATGAACGCATTAGTGGTGGGCGTGCCGTGATTAGTGGCGTGTTTTCGACTGACGAAGCCAATGATTTAGCGGTTGTGCTTCGGGCGGGGGCTTTGCCTGCTCCACTCAAGACGCTTCAGGATCTAACTGTAGGGCCTTCCCTGGGCAAAGATTCCATTGAAAAAGGACTGCGCACGACGGTGATTGCTGGTTCATTGGTATTGATTTTTATGATTGTGTATTACCGTCTTTCCGGCTTGATTGCCAATGTGGCCTTGCTCTTGAATTTGATTGGGTTACTAGGCGCCCTTTCGGGGCTGAATGCCACGTTAACCTTGCCTGGTATTGCGGGAATCATTTTGACTATGGGGATGGGAGTTGATTCGAATGTGCTCATCTTCGAACGTATTCGAGAAGAATTGCGGAATGGCCGGCCTGTTCGTCTAGCAGTGGATGCTGGGTTTGAAAAGGCGTTCCTCACGATTGTCGATGCGCATGTGACAACCTTGATTACTGGATTGGCCTTGTTTTTATTTGGAACGGGTCCGATTAAAGGATTCGCGGTGACTCTTTGTCTTGGTATTGGCATTAATTTGTTTACCGCCTTCGTGGGGACGAAGGTGGTCTTTGATTCTATGAATCGACGGAAATTAGAAACACTCAGTATTTAAGCGGTGAAGGAATGTTGCAAAGGAGCATAATTCGACCATGATGGAAATTGTGGGAAAAACCTCTGTGGATTTTATGGGGAAGCGGAACATTGCGTTTGCCATATCGGGTGTTCTGGTGTTTCTAGGCATTTTGGCCGTTATTGGCATTTTAGCCGGCTGGGCTAATTTGGGAATTGATTTTGCCGGAGGAACGGCTGTTCAGCTCAAATTTGATCAAGCATTAGGTATTGAGGATGCGAGAACGGCGTTACAAAAACATGGTTTGAGCGAAGCTGAGCTGCAAGAATTCCCTCAAGACCAAAAACTACTCATTCGAGTGAAAACTGAAACGACCATTGAAGATGAAATTAGCAAGCAGATTATTGAAGCGTTTCAAGCCGAGTTTCCCAATCATGGTTTCGTGGTCGATTCCAGTACATCCATTGGTCCGACGATTGGACAGAAACTTCAAGAAGATGCCTTGATTGCTATCGTGCTTTCGTTGGTAGGAATTATTCTCTATATCGCGGTCCGATTCGAGTTTCGTTTTGGCGTAGCTGCAGCTATTGCGACCTTTCACGATGTGTTAGTGGTGTTGGGGATTTATTTTCTGTTGGATAAAGAAATTACCCTATTGGTTGTGACGGCGTTATTGACGTTGGCTGGGTATTCTCTGACGGATACGGTCATTGTTTTTGACAGAATTCGAGAAAATCTCCGTCGCCGCCGACGGGAGACCGTCTCCGATATTATTAATAATGGGATCAATCAAGTCTTAAGTCGTACCTTGGTCACCACCTTGACCGTGGTGTTAGTGCTTGTGCCGTTGACGTTATGGGGTGGTGAAGTTCTCCATGACTTTTCATTGGCCCTGCTTTTGGGCGTGATGGTGGGGACCTATTCGTCCATCTTTGTGGCGAGTCCACTCCTTCTCCTGTGGCCTGGTGCTGAGGGGAAATTATTAAGTCGGGGAAAATAAATCCTCTCGTTCTGTTTCTTGACAGTTCGAAGAAAGGATTATCAAAATGTAAATGAATGTAAGGAGTTTGCCATTCTTATGGGTATTGTGATGTGACCAAAGTGAAACGCTTTGGGTTTCCCCTCCAGTTAAAGGGAAAGACCATTCTGGCTATGGTGCTGGTTGGTCTTCTGCCCCTCATTCTCTCTCTCCTCCTAACCTATTTCGAAGAAAAGCGAGCCCTTCGCGAAGCTGCTGGGATCACCATGAAGGGAATCGCTGTTGAGGTGGCGCGCAAAGTCGAGACGCAAATTATTCGGAGTATTAATGAAGCCCAACAATTAGCCACCATTCCCTTTATTCGGAGCGCTGTGATTAATTCGAATCAGAGTTATGTATACAAAAGCGCAGAGGAAATTCAGGCACTCATTCAGGAATGGCAAGATAGTTGGCGGGCTGAATCTACTCAGGATGAGTTTCCGGTCTTTGTTAATAAATATGCAACGGATTATCTCACCCAGTGGCATGCCATACGAAAGTCAGATTATTTAGCGATTGTCGTGGTGGATAATAAGGGGGCCTTGGTAGTGAGCTCTTTCCCTCAGGTGGGCTTTTTCCATGGGAACAGTCTTTGGTGGCAATCTGTCATGCAACAAGGAGAGACGCAGGCCTTTGTGAGCGATTTATCCTTTGATCCGGGATTCGGGACTCATGTGCTCAATGTGGGTGTGCCTATTTGGGATGATGCTCGGAAGAAAATTGTGGGAGCCATTAGTATTCTGTTACGGCGAGATTCGTTGTTTCGCTCGATTTCCGAAGTTGCGGCAGGGAAAACTGGTCATGCCATGTTGGTGACGACTGATGGGATTCCCATTCTTTGTCCAACGCTTTCCTTGGAAGAACATGCCATTTCATCCAGGATGGTGGGGGCGTTTCAGCAAGATCTTGCCGGGTGGTTAGTGGCAGATCCTGATTCTCATGGTGCGCAACATGCCATCGTGGGATATGCATCACTGCATTTAGGGGTTCCCTTGGCGGCTCAAAGTTTTGGTGGGAAATCTTGGCAAATGTTAGCCAGTCAGGACCCTTCAGAGACCTATGCGCCGTTAGATCAATTGTTGATCAAAGTGTTGTCGTATGGTGTAGCCGTTTTTGTGATCTTGTGGGGTGTGGGGATAGTGGTGGCTGGTCGAATCCTGAAACCGATCCAGGCTCTATCAGAAGGGGTTGAACAATTTGGGAGTGGAAATTTGGGGAAACATATTGATATTCGCACGGGTGATGAAATTGAACGTTTAGCAGAAACGTTCAATGGCATGGCGGGAAATCTCCAGCGCTCGTTTTCTCAGTTAAACCAAAAAGTAGAAGAAGTGGGGCGATTGGAGGAAAAGTATCGAGATCTGATTGAAAATGCTCCAGAAATGATTCATCAATTAGATCCTTCTGGTCGGTTTGTGCATGTGAACAGCACAGAATTACAAAAGCTGGGGTATACATTGCCTCACATGCTTGAGATGTCGTTATGGGACATTGTTCCATCTGAACATCGAGATAGTGTGAGAGCCTATGTCCAAGGGTTAGCCTTGGACGGTACGAGAACGATCGAAACCGTGTTTTGCACACAATCTCAAAAAGAGATAGAAGTGGAAATTCACTCTACGACCTTGGTGGAGCCTGATACCCAGTCCATTGTGTTTTCCCGAGGGTTTGTCAGGGATATTACAGACAGAAAAGCCTTGCAAGGGGAAGTTGCGCATTATACCAATCAACTGGAGGACTTAGTCTCTGAGCGGACGCAACAGTTGTCGGATTCGGAGGCTGGTTATAAAGCCCTGTTTAATTTAGCTGCGGACTCTATCTTTGTGGTGGATCTTGATGGACAAGTGGTTGATGGTAATGCTCGAGCCCGTGATATCTTGGGGTATGCGCCCTCTGAATTGGTAGGTGAATCTTTTGTGAAGGTAGTCTCCTCAGAATTTCAAGAGACGAGCCAAAATTTATTGGAACAGGTGAGCCAGGGCGTTCCCTCGGCTCCCACTACAGAAATTAAAACCGTCGATCGTCACGGTATGATGAAGTCAATGGAGATGGATCTTGTTCGAATTGACATGGGCCCTCGATCCTCCATCATGGTGCAGTTGCGGGATATTACCGAGCACAAAAACCTGGAAGCCACGTTACAGCAATATAACGATGCCTTGGAAGAAAAGGTGGCTGAGCGCACACGGGAGATCGAGCAAGCCAAGGTCTATATTGAAAGTTTGTTAGAAAATGCCAATGACGTGATTTATACCTTGGATGTGGATTTGCGGTTCACATATCTGAATGGCAAGGTCGAAGCCTGGGGCTATCGAAAAGAGGATTTGATTGGTAAGCCCTATTTATCACTTTTGTCCAAGCGGTTTCGAAGCCGATATTTGCAGGAAACATTGGATATGAGTGCAAAGCAAGTCTATGAAGTAGAAATTATGAGCGGGACTGGAGAATTGCGGTCTGTGCTAATAAGTGTAGCTCCACTGAAGGATGATGCTGGAGGGCAACAGGGTGTCTTAGGTATTGCACGAGATATTACTGAGCGCAAACAATTAGAGCAACAGGTTCAAAGTTCGGAACGGCTGGCTTCGATTGGACAATTAGCTGCAGGCGTGGCTCATGAAATTAATAATCCCTTAGGTGGGATTTTAAATTGTTTGTACAATATCCGTAAGGGTACTCTAACCCCTGAGCGTTCTCAGGAATATTTACATTTTATGGAAGATGGCCTGCAACGGGTACAACGTATTGTGCGGCAGCTCTTGGATTTTTCTCAACAAAGGCAGCTAGAGCTTGTCCTGGCGGATCTTCATCATATTTTAGACCGTGTTGTGGTATTAACAGAGCATGTGTTTGTTGAGCGCCATGCCGTTCTCAAAAAACAGTACGACGAGAAGCTTCCTGCCTTACTGGTTGATGGTGCGATGATTGAGCAGGTGATTATGAATCTTGTCCTGAACGCGGTGCAGTCGCTTCAACCAGGTGGATATGTAAGTCTTGAGACTCGAAAGAATGAAGATGCCTGTGAAATAGTCGTTGAGGATAATGGCTGTGGAATTGCCTCAAATGTGCGCCCTCATATTTTTGATCCGTTTTTTACGACCAAAGGAACAGGTGAGGGGACGGGATTAGGCTTGTCGGTGAGTTTAGGTATTGTGCAACGGCACGGAGGTGAAATGTTGGTAGAAAGTGAGGAAGGGAAAGGAACGCGTTTTGCGGTTCGATTGCCCTTGGTTCGATCTCGAACACCCTCAATGGCAAAGGTGGGTTCATGAATCAGGGATCGATTCTTATCATTGATGATGAGCCATTAATGCGGGTGTCCATGGTGGATGCCCTTGAGGCTGTAGGCTATAAGGTTCAGGAAGCTAGTACAGGTACCGAAGGATTGGAGAGGTTGCAGACATCAGAATTTAATTTGGTCATTACCGATTTGCGATTACCTGGAGCGGACGGGCTTCAAATTGTTTCTCAATGTAAAGAGCAATGGCCCAAGACCGAAGTGATTGTCATTACCGCGCATGGTTCGGTCGATACGGCCGTTCATGCCATGAAAGGCGGAGCCTACGATTACATTACGAAACCCTTTTCAATGGATGAATTATTGTTGAGTGTGGAAAGAGTCTGTGGAATGGTTGCCCTTCGTGAAGAAAACCGTGTATTGCGTGAGGCGTTGGAGCATAAATTTAGTTTTCAAGGGATCGTGGGGAAGAACGAGCGTATGCATCAGGTGTTGGAAAAGATTAAGCTCGTCTCCAACACGGACTCGACCGTGTTGGTCGTTGGAGAAAGTGGGACGGGCAAAGAATTAATTGCGAATGCCATTCATGCGAATAGCGCTAGGCACCAGCATTCGCTCATTAAAGTCAGTTGTGCTGCACTTCCCGAAACCCTGTTAGAAGCTGAATTGTTTGGCCATGAAAAAGGGGCCTTTACGGGGGCCCTTCGACAGCGTTGCGGACGATTTGAATTGGCTCATCAAGGGACCTTATTTTTGGATGAAATTGGAGAAATTGCCCCCGTTGTTCAGATAAAATTACTGCGAGTGCTGCAGGAGCGTCAGTTCGAGCGGGTAGGTGGGAATGAGACCATTGAAGTAGATGTGCGACTGGTTTGTGCGACACAAAAGGATCTGAAAAGAGAAGTCGAACAGGGACGATTCCGTGAGGATCTTTATTACCGCTTGAATGTCGTACCGGTTCAGATTCCTCCGCTTCGGGAACGGCGTGAGGACATCTTGACTCTTGCTCAGCATTTTTTGCAAACAATGGCTGCTCGAAATCAACAAAAAAGCCAGACGTTGTCTCGTCAGGCTCGAGAGGTGCTTTTTCGATATGGGTTTCCTGGAAATGTGCGGGAATTAGAAAATACGATCGAGCGCGCTGTCGCGCTTGCGCAACAGTCGCAAGAAATACAGGTCGTGGATTTGTGTGGGCAAAGCCGATGCCCTTATTCCGGGGGAGAACCACAAAAGGATTGTGGATTTTGTGGGGACCAGAATAAAAGAAATATTTCAAAAAATGCGTCGATGGAAACCTTAGCTTTGGCGCGAGAGCAATTTGAGCGAACCCACATTCTCGAAATACTTCAACGAACCGGGTGGAGTCGAACAACTGCTGCTCAGGTGTTGGGCCTATCAAGAAAGGGGCTTTGGGAAAAATGCAAGCGCTATGACATTGTCCGTTCTGGAGAGGACGCTAGTTCCAATCGAGATAATGGTCCAGAAAAATAAGCGAATCTGAGGAAAGTTTTTCCCGGTGCGCGAAATTACTCGCCCCCTTCCCATAGGGTGATAATACGGTCGTTTCCTGCTGTGGCCAGGTATCTTCCATCGGCGGATAAGGCGATGCCACGCACAGGGCCTTTGTGAGATTTGATCGTCCTAAACTGGCGTCCTTTCTCGATATCCCACATTTTAACCGTGCCATCATCGCTGGCACTGACAAGGACTTTCCCATCCTGACTGACAATGAGATTTCTGATCCATTCGGTATGCCCCTTCAACGTGCGGCGTTCTTCAAGATTTGGCATATCCCAAAATTTAATCGTGCAATCGCGGCTTCCCGAAATCATGGTCGAACCATCTGGGGTAAAGGTCAGTGCGCCAATCCAATATTCCATGGGTTTTTGAAAGCCCCCAGCGTCATCCACATAGAATCCTCTATTTTCTGTTTCCTCATCGTCGGGTTCATCTCGCCAGTGGCCCTCCATAGAAATTTTTTCTTCACCACTGGGTAGAACTTCATACATCTTGATTTTCCCGATATCACTGCCAGCCACGAGATGGAGGCCATCTGGCGAAAATGACGCACAGACACTCCAATTGTGGTCCCATTGGTCTTTCCCTAATAGAGACATGAGTTCGGTGCCCGTGGTGACTTCCCAAATTTTAATATCTTTATTTTGGCCGCAACGGGCGAGCATTAAGCCATCAGGAGAAAAGGAAAGACTTGTGACGGCATGATCATATCGAGTAAAGAGCAAACGGAGCGATTCTCCGGTTTGAGGATTCCATAAACGGATGGTTCGATCCTCACTGCCTGTGGCCAGCATTTGCCCATCAGGACTAAAATGCACTTCTCGTACAACGGCCGTATGCCCACGAAGTGATCGAAGAAGCCGGCCAGTTTCAATATCCCACATACGAACGAAACGGTCATTGCCGCCGCTTGCCAGCGTCAGCCCGTCCGGGGAAAAAGCTACAGACCAAATTTCTTGGGAATGACCCCGAAACGACTTGAGTTCCTTTATTCCATTTTTCCAATAAGGAAGGGAATCTAAGAGAGAAGCTGGTTCTATTTCTGATGGTGGAACTCCCATCTGAGGGGCAAAAGTATCGGAACTTGTGGTCTGTGTCATAAAAGTCCTCGCTTGGTACGTTATGAGTCAATATATAATCAGGGTAAATAACCAGATAAGATTACAGAGTAAGGTGTCTCCCTTGCCAAATAGGAAAACCCATTTCTATAATCCATTCATCTTGATACTAATCGTCGCTTTTAAAGGGAGTCAAGACTCATCAGGTTGAGGTTATTCACGTATTGTTAAGTAACCATCACCAGGAAAGAATGATCTTGGCCAGGTGATGAGGACGTACACGGAGGCTTGTTCATGGAAATCCGCTTTCAGCCCGCCCTTCTTCAGGAAGTGATTGACTCGTTTGCCGAGAAAACTGAACGTGAGGGGGACCCAACGTATTATAATGAGTTTCATGAATTGGCTGACCCGATTTATGAGAAGTATGCCCTAGATGATCGCGACCCCGAGTTTAAACGTCTCTATCAACATTTATTTGCTAAATGGGGTTTTGCCGATATTCTCCGTGACGGATTTGATGATTTTCCAGCTCTTCGAGACAAAACCGGGATTGTGCTTGTACGTGGTGTGTTGAAAGAAGATCAGGAGGGGGTTGATGTCCTTCGAAAATGGGGGGTAGTAGAAGAAAAATTGGCTCGGGAATTTGAAGAAGCTGGCAAAAGAGGCGTGGGGATTAAGTTAGTCCCGCGTCGATTTTACGATCCAGCCATCCCTCGGTATTTGCGCCATGAGTTGACGCATATTTCGGATATGCTTGATGAGCTTTTTGGTTATGACCCCGATACGAAAGTGGGATTAAATCCTGGCGAAGAGCATTTGATCTTGAATCGCTATCGTGTGTTGTGGAGTTTGCATGTCGATAGTCGTATTGCTCGGTCTGGAAAAGAACCGATGTTCTCCAGGGAATATCGATTTCGAGAATTTCGGTCTTGGTATCGGAAAATTCCGCCTGGGCAAGTGGAATCGGTGTTTGAAGGCATTTGGCAGGCGGATTATCTTAGCCATGCTGAACTCATTGAAATGGCCTCGGATACGACTCGAGTGATTGAGCGGGCCGTGGAGATTGAAGAAAGTGAAGTGCCTGATGTACCGACCAAGCCCATGTTGCTTCCTGGGTTTCCTTGCCCCCTTTGTCGATTTCCGACCTATACCTGGGTAGAAGATATGGAAGAGTCATTAGAAGGGTTTGTTCTCGATTTTATCCGTGAAAACCATCCAGGGTGGGATGTGGAATATGGTGCCTGTGACCGATGTGTTGAAGTGTATAAATTGCGAGCATCTGGCGTAGTCTAGGTTCAGTTAATGGCAGAATCTGATTCATCTGAAAACACCGCAAGTGATCCGGCGCTTGGGCGACGAACTTTTTTTCGACATTCGATGGTTTCCATTGGCGCAACGGTTCAAGAGTTTGTCAAGCATCGTGATGCTCCTTCCTCAGAGGAGATACAGAAACCAAAGATTGTAGAAAAGCCTGGTTGGCTTCGCCCACCTGGAGCTGTGCAGGAAGATCTTTTTTTAGAGCGTTGTACAAGATGTGGAGATTGTATAGACGCCTGTCCTCATGACGCGATTGAGCAGTTGCTGATTCAGGAAACTCCAGGGATATTCCCATCAGAAACCCCATGTCAGTTGTGTGAGGATTTTCCCTGTATCCATGCCTGCGAAACTGAAGCCTTGGTGCCCATAAAGAATCTTTATGAGGTACGGATGGGGATCGCCAAGGTTTCCAGAAATGTTTGTACCGCAGGAAACGGTTGCAATGCATGTGTGCCAAAGTGTCCAACTGGGGCTATTTCCATGGATTTTGGTGCGTTTCTCGTTGCTGTTGATGAAAATCTTTGTGTAGGTTGCGGGTTTTGTCAGTATATATGTGGAACGGTAAATGACCGCGCTGCTATTCGAGTTGTTCCACCTGTTAAGTCGACCACCTAGTAGAACTGCTTATGTTTAAGGCTACACGAGGATAATTTTAGGCTTAATTACGTATGGATTGTAGGGCACGTGGGGTGCTGTGGCTTCAGAATAAAAAGAAATATCATCTTTGACCGATTGAAAGATTCAGTTGGAGAAAGGGTTGTAGAATGTCTGGTGAAATTTTGAAGGAAGAAAGCCCATTTGGGGTATATTCATGTCTTGACTTCATGGGCCTGTTGTCCTATGATCTGCTCCCGTTTTCGTAAAATTAAAATGATTTTTTGAGCAATATTTATAAAAAATATGAGTGAAGTTTTTTTACTTTTGTAGGTGATATATGGCAACTGTAGTGAAAGAAAAGAAAAATATAAGTGCAAATGGTTCGTCGTTAGCCGATGACCAAAAACCTGTGAAAATTTCTCCTAAAGATGCTCCAGCTGTTGATCGGGCGCTTTGCCGAAGCAAACTCTACCTACTCGTTTCGTGGGGTTATCTGTACCCAGAAGATGATGAATTTCTGGATTACCTTCAAAGCGGGGAGTTTGTGGCGGATGGTCGAACAGCATTAGAGGGACTCAGAAAAGAACTCAGAAATGTAGGTGGACAAGAAAGCGAAGATCGACTTCAGGCAGTAGCTGCACATTTTGATACCATTGAAGAATGGATTTCGTCTGAAGGAGAAAATTGGAACATTCAAGAATTGCGTGATGAGCATCGTCGAGTCTTTAGTAATGTGATTGCTTTGGATTGCCCCCCTTACGAAACCTTGTTCGGAAATGATCATGTGTTTGGGCAATCTTATGTCATGGGTGATATTGCAGGTTTTTATAGTGCCTTTGGCTTGCAATTGTCCCCTGATATCCATGAGCGTTTAGATCATTTAAGTGTCGAATTAGAATTCATGCATTACCTGGCCTATAAAGAGTCGTATGCAATCCTTCATGATGGTGCAGAAAAGTTGAAGACGGTAATTGAGGCAGAGAAAAAATTTGTTAAAGAGCATATTGGTCGGTGGGTTCCCTTGTTTTCAGGTATGTTAAAGCGAAAAGCTGATTACGGTTTTTATAAAATCCTGGCTGACTTTACAGCCGACTGGATGGCGTTTGACATTGCCTATCTTGAGGTCACTCCTCAACCATATTCAGAAACAGACTATCGTCCCGCTATTTATATGAATCCGGAAGGTCAAACTTTTGAATGCGGCGCCCAAGATAAGGGTAACGAATTAAGTATGCTCATGAACGAAGTAGGAGCGGATGCCTTTTTAGATAAGGAAAGCGGGGGATCTGAGCAATCAGGAAATGCTTAGTGCTTTCATTTTTAAATGTAGATTTGTTTGTCAGGTTTATAGAGACAGGTTGTTAGCAGTCCTTTCGGTTTTAATCTTTTATCAAAGGAGGATGCGTCATTATGAGATTGGTGCAGACGCGTAACAAACGACTGGTGTTTGGCGTTCTTCTATCTGTCCTGGTGGTTTGCGTAGGATTGACCATGGGGCAGATTCCGCTGGCCGTCTCCCAACCGGTGACTATTCCGGTGGGTAAAATTTCTGGGCCAATTCCAATGGATGCGGCCAATCCTGTGTGGGAGTCAGTGCCTGGAATCGTAGCCCCATTAAGCGGTCAAACGATTACCACTCCTATGCACCCCAACATTTCGGTCAAAACCGTCATGATCAAAATGGCCACCAATGGCAAAGAGATTGGCGTGTGGGCAAACTGGGGAGATCAGACCTTGAATAACACCACAATTGGTCCTCAAGATTTTAGGGATCAAGTGGCGGTGCAATTCCCTGTGCAAACAGCTGGGGCGCCACCGTTCCAATGTATGGGACAATCAGGCGGAACAGTGAACATTTGGCGGTGGAATGCAGAATGGCAAAAAGATCAAGGCCGTGGCGTTGCTGGGATGTGGGATGTGGACAACCAATATCCTTCCATTGCCTGGGATTACTACTATGAAGAGCCAGCAGGTGGTGTGACTTATCCAGACCGGATTGGTCGCAGCTTAGGGCCCTTTAACCCTGGTATTTGGTCCGGTAACATCATGTCTGATCCGGACATGCGTGTGAGTTCAGTGGAAGATTTGAATGCCAATGGGTTCAGCACATTGACCACACAAGCTTCGCAAGATGTGATGGGCAATGGCTTGTGGGAACCTTATGGTGCGTTGAAGGGTGGCTGCTGTAGTGGTCCAACCTGGCGCGTGGTCATGAAGCGGAGCTTGGCGACGAATGACCCTAACGATGTGCAGTTCAAGGCCGGTTCAAGCTTTCCAGTGGCGTTTGCCGTATGGGATGGTTCGAACGTGGAACGGAACGGCATGAAGGGTATTTCGACATGGTTCACCGCTCAAATGCCATAAAGTAGCATTGTAGCGAAGTTACTCAGAGTCTTTTGAGGTTACGAAGGACTCTTAATACAAAAGAAACCTCCGGTGATTTGCCTCTGTTGATGGGGAGAGTTACCGGGGGTTTTTTTTTAAATGGAAAGATTTATTAGGATGGTTAACACAGAATGGATAGGGAGTTGTCGAGCGTTTGCTCTTTATTCCATATGAAAATGACTTCCCTAGTTGCATTGAGAAGAATGTGACGTGTATAAATTTAAAGTACTCTGCAAGAGCCTGTCTTTTTATCTTCCCTAATTAACTGGGAGCTGCGCTGTGAACATTTCTCTTTTATTTCCTCCAAGTTGGCATCCTTCTCAGCCATACCTGAGCATTCCCTGTCTTTCGGCCTTTCTTGAACAATCTGGGGTTCCAGTTCGGGAACAAAGAGATTTGAATATTGAATTATTGGATCAGATGCTAACTAAAAGTTTTGGACTAGATATACATCAACAGTTAATAGACTTGGTACGAAAGCTTGAGCAATCAGTTGATGGAGAGACCGGGCCAGGGAGTAAAGAACATTACGCAAAAGCTGTTGAGTCCTTAGATCGATTCCCCCACCTAATTGATGAAGTGGAACGTGCTAAAGACTCTCTTCGTGGGCAAGAATTTTTTGAAGAGGGACGGTATCGAGAATCTCTCTTTGTGATAGATCGATGGTTAGATGTTGTGTCTTCACTTTATTTCCCTACAAGAATGACCGTAGTTGATAACCAGCTTTCCTACTCCATCTATTCCTCACGCGATATTATTAAAGCGATTCATGACGAAAACCAAAATCCCTATCTTGATCTCTATCGACGGTTCTTTTTACCTGGCTTTACTCAAGATATTCCTGATTTTGTGGGTGTCTCCATTACAGCTACGTCACAAATAATACCTGGGTTAACCCTCTGTCAGCTGATCAAAGAACAATTCCCGCAAGTCCATGTCACTGTTGGGGGAAGTATTTTTACCCGACTGGTGGATAACCTGAGACGTTGCGATCGATTATTCGAAGTCACCGATGATTTTATTGTCTTTGAAGGCGAAACAGCCCTCCTAGAAATGATTAATCAATTGGAAGGTAGAAAAGACTTTAGTAAGGTTCCCAATCTTATTTGGCGGAAAGAGGGGAAAATTACCGTTAACCAGCCTTTTTATTCCGAAAATCTCTCGGAACATCCGGCTCCCAATTATAAAGGGTTTCCATTAGACCAATATTTGGCACCCCACACCGTTTTGCCTGTTCAGTTCTCACGAGGCTGTTATTACAAGGATTGTGCATTTTGCGCTCTAACATTGGATCATCAAAATTTCCGGCAAAAAGACCCTATAAAAGTTGTCGATGAATTAGAAGCCTTATCCAAGATGCATAATACGCCTTACTTTTTCTTCACTGACGAATGTTTGGCCCTTTCGCCCACCAAACGGCTTTGCAAAGAATTAATAAAACGAGGGTTAGATTTACAGTGGACGGCAGAGCTTCGGTTTGAAAAAAATCTGTCTCATGAATTATTGGCCTCCATGCGTGAGGCTGGGTGCCAAAAAATTGTCTTTGGATTGGAGACCTATAATGCCCGGCTTATGGATTTTATGGTCAAGGGGATTACGCAGGAGAACGTGGCACGGATTTGTTCTGAATGTGTGGACCTGGGCATAGCCGTCCATTGTTATGTCATTGTTGGGTTCCCCACGGAAACGGAAGAAGAATCATTGGAAACGATGAATTTCATAGTGGACAATACTAAACTGAATTCCTCCTATGGGTTTTCATGCCAACCGTGCCTCTTTGATTTGGAAAAGGAGGCGCCGATTATGAGTGATCCTGGAGCCTATGGTGTCCAGCGAATTATGCGGCCGGCCTCAGAAGATTTGAGTCTTGGATTCTTTTATGAGGTAAAATCAGGCATGACTCCGGACCAGGCTGAAAAAGTCTATCAATATGTCTATGAGAAAATTAGTGAAGTCGTCTGTGAGCTGCCGTTTAATTATTCCATGGCAGATGGATTGTTATACATTGCGCGTCACAATAAAGAACGAGTCGCGCAGCTCTCGGGGGTCTAACCATGTATTCGTTCGCTTGTACCAGCCAAGTTTATGGGAATGTTGATGGTTTACTGGTCTCCCTATGATTACTGCAACAGACAAAATCTCGGATAAATTAGAGAATCCTGGCCTGTTGTTTGAGTGGGGTCTCAAGAGCCTGCTCTTTGCCGCTTTTTTTGAGCTTGTATTGTATCGGTTGGTATCTCGCCTGGGAATGCATCTAGGCAAATTAGCGGAGAAATATGAAGCCGTACGAATTGGATTTCGAACATTGTCCTCGTTAGGGTTTGTTCTGTTAAACATGACCGCAATTCTCGTCTTTCTGATTTTGGCTATTTTGATCATCCAAAAAATGCGGACGAAGCTGTGGGTTGGCCAGTGGGACAAAGTGGTCATTCCTTTGGCAGCCCTCTTAGTGGCGTGCACGGTGGGATTTCTGGCTTTCCCCCCGGCCATGCTGGGTTCGGTCGTCTATAATATCTTGGCCTTTGGCCTGCTCGTTTTTCTCTTACTAGAATATTTTGGGACCCATCGTTTGTTGAGTCAGCGAGTGATGGTTGGGACGTTTTTCCTTGGGATTACTGGTTGGCTTTACTATCAAACGATGTCCACATCCTTTGGATTGTTGAACATTCTGGATGCCCCGCCTTTAGTTCATGAAGTGAACCGATTAGGAGAGGCCTTAATGGTTCTCTCCAGTATTTTGGTGTTTTGGGCCTATGGCAGTACCTCATTTGTGACCAAAAATAAATCCCAACGAAAATGGGGACTTACGCTCTTAATTAGTGGGGGAAGTGTTTTCCTCCTCCTCTTATTTATGGATTATTTTCTAACGCTATGGAGTCCGGAAACGGCCCTAGAGGTTAGGAAGGCTGGCGAAGGCATTGGATGGATCTTCCAAATGGGGATGGGCTATACCTTTTACCTTCCCTTTGCCTTTTATGTGGCAGGGTTTACCTTATGGGCCTATACCGTCATTAAACTGGTTATTATTGGACGGTTGGCTGGGTATGGGCTGGGTTTAATGTTTATGGCCGGGTATGCCCTCCAATTGTCACATTTGACCTTGATGGTAGTGCTTGGGTTAATGTTATTAAATATCGATAAGCGAGGTAGCTTAGGGCGACTGCGTAACAAAGCTCATGACGGAATTCTCTATCAACCAATTCGACCCGTATTCGGGGAATAAACACTGTAGTTAGGATATACGCAATGGAAGAACAATCTGTTGGAAGCCAAACGATAGAAACCAAATCTGGCGAAGTGGCTACTGAAGAACGGCCCTTAACGGTTGATGAGGAAATTGTTGAGCTCGAGAAACTTTTGGGTGAAGAGCCTGACGATTTCCAAGCGCGCTGTCGGTTAGGGGAATTATATTTCAATAAAGGGCGTATGGATGAGGCCTTGTCCGAAGTCAAAAAGTCCATTGAAATGGCCGAAGGTCTTCGGGTTGAAATGGATCGGTCCTTGGCGATGTATTACTCGAATCTTGGGACGATTTATGGGACCAAAGGGATGTTGGATGACGCTATTGCACAATTCAAACGGGCCTTGGAACTTAATGCGTATGATGTCTTGGCGTTATTTAACGTGGGGCGGTTGTACAACGAGAGGGCGGAGTATTTGCAGGCCAAAGACTATTTTGAGCGTCTCATTGAAATTTCTTCAGAAGATCCTATTGCTTGGTATAACTTAGCCGGCGTATATGAGAAATTGGACGACCCGCAGGTTTCCGATTTCAATACCTTGGATATGGCGATGCAAGCCTATATGAAAGTCTTAGAGTTTGATCCGAATCATTTGGAGTCGAGTTTTAAGTTAATGGAAATTGCATTGAATCTCAAAAAGCCTGATATGGCGGTCAAAGTGATGGAAGATGCCGTGGACAGCAATCCTGATGAACCCTTAGCCTATTACAATCTGATCAATACCTATGAAAAGTGTAAGATGTTTGAACAGGCGGAAGAGACACGCAATCGTTTGAAAGAGCGATTTAGCAAGCGTTCTCGTGAAACCGCGAAAAAGTAATATCCTAGTCAAGGAGACGAACTATGTTTGGAAGTTTAGGCTTTACAGAACTGATTCTTATCTTAGTGATCGTCCTCATTATTTTCGGTGCCGGGAAATTGCCGCAATTAGGTGAAGGGGTTGGAAAAGCCATTAAAGGGTTCAAAAAATCCGTTCATGAAGCCGAGCAGTATGATATTGACCCCCAAGCTCAGGCTGAAGAGGGAATGGCAGCCTCAACAGCCGTCCCTCCCCAAATTCCTCAACCGATTCAGACGGCATCGGTGGAAGCTACTCCACAGGCACAACCGGAAATGGGACAGGCTGTGTCTCCTGAACCCGCTGCTGCCCAAGCGAAGGCATAGGATTAGAGTCACAGCCGGGTAGTAGGGATTGTTCGTGACGAACAACTAAACGTTTTGTGTTCTTTTAGCTAAACAGAAGAGGCTTCATTTGTATGGAAACAGAGACACCAGTAGTCGTTGACGCGATTGAAACGTTCGCAGGAAATGGAAAGTCTCGCAGTACGGGTGATGGGAAACGAGCTGTGAAAGCTGGGATCCCTCTTCCGAACCAAGTCACCATTGATCGAAAAGGCCAATTTGTTTACATAGCCGAATGCGGCTCTGACCGAGTTCGGCGGGTCGAGTTGGAAACTGGCCGCCTCCATAATTTCGCCGGAAATGGCGAAACCTGCTACAGCGGTGATTATGGACCCTGTGGGGAAGCCGGCCTCTACCTCCCCTTAGATGTGGCCTGTGATTCCAAGAATAATCTCTATGTGTGTGATTCGGGCAGTAATCGCATTCGAAAAATCGATGCGGAAACAGGAATTATTACGACGGTGGTTGGCACAGGACAATGGGGATTTAATGGCGATGGGCCTGGGTTAGAGGTGAACTTAACCTATCCGGCTGCCATCGTCTTTGATCAACATGACCACCTGTTTATTGCCGATACACAAGCCCATCGAATTCGCCAATATGATCTCGAGACCGGCTTGGTCACCACCATTGGGGGGTGTTGGACTGGTGAAGATGATGAACGAATAAGTCCATTGACCGCGCAAAATCTCATTGTATTGTCAGGCGATGCGATTGGGATCGATTTTAGTAATGACGAAGGATTATTGCGGCCCAAATGTTCTGATGGATTGGACCTGAGCTTATATTTAGATGATGGAAAGCCTGCGCTGGAATGTAAGTTTTATGATGCGGTCGACATTGATGTGGATCGTCATGGTGATCTCTATGTAACAGATAAAGGAACCAATCGTATTCGGAAAATTGATATGAAGACGGGGACGGTGTCGACGATTGCCGGGGTCTGTCGATTTGGTTTTGATGGCGATGGAAAGTTAGGGGTTCAATCCATGCTGAATGTTCCGGAAAGTGCGGTAGTGGACGAGGAAGGGAACGTCTATATTTCCGATTCGATGAATCACCGGATACGGAAAGTTGACGCTATAACGGGTATCATTACGACAGTTGTTGGCAATGGGGACAGTGGGTATGATGATAAGAATATGGGGGGGTGTGGAGCCGCTCGCTTTGTGGCGAAAGAAGATGCCGGCATGCTGAAACACGGGGATGGGCTGCTCGCCACCGAAGCCATCGTGAACACACCTGCT